>JAFGXT010000007.1 GCA_016936495.1 Victivallales bacterium | reverse complement strand
AGGTGACTTGTAACAAATATTAGCTTGTTGGAGCTGGAAATTCACGACAAATCAAAGGTCATCTGTTCGCTGGGAGAGTTGCTCGCGGGAATAAAATCTGAGAATTTTTTATGAAGTTCTTCGAGTTTATCGATATAATAAGCGGTATTTTCGTCCCTTTGTCCGGGGAAATCACTTAGCATCCGGCTGTTATCGACAACGGAGACGCGTTTTTTATCGCCGGTGATATAATAAGAAACCTGATCGCCACGCTGAAGATCCAAGCTGGAAGCGGCGGCGAGCTCATACGCGGCACTGCGGCGTCCTTTGCCGGACGCGAGTTTCTTTTTATACGCCTCGACCGAATCGTTCAGCGTTTCAGTTTTTGCCAGTTTAGCCAGCGGCATGGTACGTGATTGTATATCATCGCGGTACTTGCGGGTAAGCGTCTCGATTTTATCCGCCTTGCCGTTCAGCAGTAAAGTAAGCAGCTCGTGAATATAATCCCGCTGAAAAGGTTCAAGTCCGCGTGATTTCAGCGCAGCGCCGGTAACGGATATCTCTCCGTTTTCATTAAGCAGCGCATAATTTTTGCTTTTATAGGAGAACATGGCGGGGTAAACAGAGTCGAGCTCAACCTCTATGCCCTCGGGCAGGACTGCTTGTATCCGGCGCTCCATGGCGACGACGTCGGTCTCGTTATCCGGCGGCTGAAAGTATATGCCGTCGGTATCCATCTCGATGACGGTGGCTCCGGAGGAATTGAGAAAATCAAGCATGGAAGTAAGGATCTCGCGTCCTTTTTCCGTAACTCTGGCGGCGGCATCATAGTCGTTGAAATTTCCCTGAGAAAACCCTAGATAGCCGTAAAAGGAATTTATCAGTATTTTAAAAGTGGTCTGGAGAGAATTATAAAAATCTTTCTTATCACGTGAATCAGCGCTTTTTTCCAGGTCTTTGGCTTTGAAGCGGAAAGTGCGCAGTTTAGCCAGTAATTCAGGAAAAACGCCCAAAGCGTCTCTTGACGGACATATATCGTAAGCAAGTATGACCGAGGGATAAAGCGAACGCACATCGCAGTGCCATACATTTTCAAAAACCCCAGCCTTGAACGCTTTGGTCAGCGCACCACTGAAAGTATCTGCGGGTTCCGGGAAAGGAATACTCTGTTCCCGGCTCATATATTCCGCCATCAGCAACGCGTTTATCCGCGTGGCGTTGCCGCGCACCACGCAATCCTGATAAGACATCGGGATCAACTGTGCCTGATAAAAGTAGCTTGGCGATAAAATGGCGGATATCGCACGGGTTTCTTTGACATCATCCAAAGCGTAAGCCAGCAGAGTTTTACGGTCATGCGTCCAGCTTTCGCTTATTTTGTCGCCATCGATATAGGTACGCCCGGCGGCGGCTACGCCGAAGTGTTTCGCCACTTGCTTCAAACCGTAGCTTTCCAGATCGCGATGACTGACGTCGTAAAAAACACACAAGTGATAGGTATCTACAAAATGACGTCCGAAAGCGTCATAGCGCGTATAATTAATGGTTCTCTCGGCGGCGCTGAAGCGGGAATTGCGTTTTTTCAGCGGCATACCGCGCCGACCAAGTTTGAGTTTGACTTTATGCCGTTTGGCGCGGGTCTCGATATAAGGCAGGTCAAAACGAAAAATATTATGTCCTTCGAGTACATCCGGATCACGCTCGGTTACGGTATCGACAAATTCCTGAAGCAATTCTTTTTCTGACATGTTATCAAGCGATATGACCTTTTCCCAGCCGGTATTGTCGCTCATGCTGATAATCACTATCCGGTCGCTTTCGCGTTCGGGATTGGAAAACTCATAATCACCATCCACCACCGTTTCTATATCAAACTGCATCCGGCGGACGGAGTTGAGATCCATAGCTCTGAACAACCTGAACTGCGCTGACATCAGCAATTGCTGAGTCATATCGCTGATAAGTAACCAGGGTGCGCCAAATGCCGACGAACCGTAACCGGTGTTTTTTTTGAGAAAATCCACGGCTCGTTTATAAGCGGGAACGTCAGGAAACGACGCAACATAAGCCAGCGGAGCTGAGCCATGCCATGCTTTCAGCTCAAAATCCTCGTTGACGCCATTAAGTATTTCCGGTGAACGGAGGATGATAAAGGGGCGGAACTGTATGATCTGCTCTTTTACCTTCTCGCCGTCTCTGATAAAAAGTACCGCGGAACCGTCATCAAGGACTTCCGCGGCACATACTTTATCAAAACCGGATTTGCTTATGTCATCAAGCCGCATATTTATTTGCTTATAGTGATAAGGTTAAGCATCTTTTCAGTTGCCTGGATGGCGGCTACAAGCTGGTCGGAATCCACACCGATGGTAACCATGGCTCTGGGAGTATGGGATTCCCAGGTGATGGTCGCCTCAACCAGTGCGTCAGTCTTACCGCCCGGGGGGATGCGTACCTCATAATCAAGCAGACGCGGCATTTCAACGCCGACGCTGTCCATTATGGTTCTGACCGCGCGGACAAAAGCATCGTATCCGCCATCACCCTCGGAGCTTTCATTGTATTCTTTGCCGTTGTATTCTATGCAGACGTCCGCCACCGGCATAACTCCTTTGCTGTTGGTTATGCTGTAATTCTTTACGGCTATGCGTTTTTCACTTGGAGATTTCATTATATCGGCTATGATAAACGGCAGGTCTTCCGGAGTGATATTCTTCTTCTTATCTCCAAGGCGTATGACTTCCCTGAGCACTTCATCTCTGACTTCTTTAGGCAGATCAAGCCCCATTTCATCCAGATTCTGATCTATGGACGCCTTGCCGCTGAGCTTACCTAACGCGTATTGACGCTTGCGGCTGAAACGCTCAGGCAGCAGGGCATTGGCATAAAGGTTGCCTTTTTTATCACCATCGGCATGAACGCCGCAAGTCTGGGTAAATACATCGGCTCCAACGATGGGAGCATTTGCCGCGACGCGCTTGCCGGACATCATCTGTATGGTCTTTGAGGCGTAGTCAAACACTTTTTCATCGACGCGGGTATGGCATCCGGTCATATCATTGATGACCGCCACCGCCTCGAACAGATTTTGATTGCCGGTTCTTTCGCCGAGCCCGTTCACAGTGGTATGTATACCGGTTACGCCGCCTTTGACCGCCGCCAGAGAGTTGGCGGTAACCAGACCGTAATCATTGTGTCCATGAAAATCCAGCCTTAGATCGGGGGCGAAAGCTCTCAGCCACTGAAGATACATGCTGGTCTGGGCAGGATTGAGTATGCCCAGGGTATCGGGCAGCATGATGCGCTCAACCGGACGGTTTTCCAGACTTTTTATAAAGGCGAAAACATAAGGGAAACTGTCGCGCATGCCGCCGGACCAGTCTTCGAGATATACATTTACTTTAAGTCCTTTGGATACGGCATATTCTATTTCTTCGCCGACCTGCTGGAAGTGTTCCTCGGGTGTCTTGCCCAGTTGAACGCGGCAATGCCGTTCCGAGCCCTTGGTCAACAGATTTATAACCTTGACGCCGGTGGAACATATCCAGTCCACAGATTTGCCTTTGTCACAAAATCCAAGTATTTCGATACGCTCGTGGCAACCTTTTTTCTCAGCCCACTCGAAAATTTTTCTCACGCCCTCGCGTTCGCCCTCTGAAACTCTGGCTGAACCGACTTCGATACGATCCACTTTGAGTTTTTCCAGCAGGATATTGGCGATCTGAAGCTTTTCTTGAGGAGCGTAAGCCACCCCTGGAGTTTGTTCTCCGTCGCGCAAGGTCGTATCAAGTATTTCTATGTATCTGTCTTTTTTATTCATAATCTATATTCTCAAATTTTAAGTTTACCGTGTTCAGGTATAAGGGAAAAAATCTGTAGTATTTCCCCATCAATACAACAATACTACAAAAAAACAAAGGAATCCTGCAGAATCAGGAGTGTATAACGGATCTTTCCACTGCAGCCGGAAAAGACCCGCAAATAATGCCGATCGAACGAATTGTTACATTCAAAAATTGTATGAATCTGAGTTTAACCATCAGTAAAAACCCGTTATGTTTTATATTTTCATCATCTAATATACACGCTTCGCGAATTGTTGCAAGAGCACAAATGTGGTTTTTTCGCATATCGCCATTAAGCTTTTTTTATCCATAAAACACACAAAATGACACAAAAAAGTAACACGTGCTGAAATGCCTCAAAGCTTT
>JAFGXT010000079.1 GCA_016936495.1 Victivallales bacterium | reverse complement strand
TTTTGACAATAAAGCTGTAATGCCTTGAAAGGGCATTATAACTTCTGCAAAGAGGGAGGAAAATACCCCTTGCGGGTGTATGCGAATATTCTCCAATCCAGCCTCTTTAAAAATATTATAGAGCTCTGGAATCGCAAATTCTCTTTGGTCTGAGGAATAGTCCGGATCAAACATTTTCCGAAGCTTTCGAGACAAATGAAACAAACGATTCCCAGAATGGGGCTCGTTGGAAACCAGCCATCCTCCCGGTTTTAAGAGGTTAATCATATGATTCATTTGATCGGGTATATTTTTCATGTGGTGAAGTACCCCAATCAGCATTATCAAATCGAACATTTTCTCAGGCTTGAAGTCTCTAACCTTGGTTGCGTAAAATTCTATACCAGGGGTTGCATGATAGTTTTTTGCGAATTCAATTAGTCTTTCAGAATAATCAATCCCACAATATTTACTATATTTTCCTTTCAAATATTCAACGGAAAACCCTGCCCCACATCCGACTTCAAGAATACTTATATTAGGGGAAGTTGATATCGCATTGATGGTCTGCTCTAGCCGATGCCGTCTGGCGATTCTAGAAGCTTGAAGCAAATCTTTTTGGTAATATTTTTCTGCAATCCGATTAAATAATTCCCGATCTTCAGATTCAGATAAGCTGTTACTGACTAAATGAACATTCATCACTTTAAATTTACTTTCTTTCTGTACTCTTAGCAAGTGCGGCTGATTTCAATGAAATGAATTACCTGACTGGTCATCTGATGGAACTCTTTTTAATGGCCCACTTCTCTTAACAATCAAGTCTGCTACAATACCAATCAGACTTACCTGTAACGCAAAAAGAAACAACAATGTTGTTGAATCTGTCAAATTATGAAGCCAAAAGACATCATAACCTAGTCTTCCTATCCCGACTAGAAAGAGAAAAACTGCAAACGGCAAAAAGAAACGAAGTGGATTAAAATAAGTTATGGTTCTTATTATTAGCATCAGAAATGCCCACGCATCACCAGGTTTGATCTTGGATTTACCCGCTCTTTGGTGATAATTAATGGGCTCATAATGCACTCTGTAACCGTCTGAAATCATGGCCAACGTAATAGTAGTAGTGAAGGAAAAGCGATTCGGCAAAATATGAAAATACTGTTCTGCGATATCTTTCCTGAAAATTCGAAACCCCGAGTTAAGATCGGGAATCTTCGTTTCTGACAAATAATTGGCAATTTTGTTAAGCACCCATTTGGCAGGTCTTCGAATCAGAGGGATATGGACTTCATCTGATGTCCTTGCTCCCACCACCATGTCGTGAGTTTCCATTTTACCCAATAATCTTGGCAAGTCTTCATTGGGGTATGTCCCATCAGCATCCGTTATTGCTACGTACTGATAATTTGCATGGCTTATACCGGTTTTTATAGCAGCTCCATATCCTCGATTTGATGGATGCCTCAGAATTTGCAACTCTCCGTGAAGGCCATTCAGAACATGGGAAGTTCCGTCGTTTGAACCATCGTCCACTACAATAAGTTCAGCGTATACGCCCACGTCTTTTATAATATTTTGAAGGGTTCTCACCGTGGACTCAACCGCATCAACCTCGTTATAAACGGGCACAATGACGCTAAGACCGGAATTCATATATTGGGATTCCATGGTTGTTCCTTTCTGTATTTGATCATATGATAAAAGGTCGAAATCCCCCACGAGAAAAAGATACATTCCTGTGGCACCAAAGGATAGCCATAACGCCTGATTGAATGCGTCACTGCGTATACAGCCGTAACATACAGCGCAAAAGCTGCAAAAATGAACAACTCCGGTTGTCTGGGTAGTTTGTATACTAATATAATCAGCCCAATCATTACAAATAAGCATTGTAATCCAAACGCCAGTAGCGCGAGTGGTTGACAGCAGCTTTTAAGTTGAGAAGTTCCTACGGGAGGTGACATCCATAAGATCAAAATCCGGCTCATCATTAATTTCGCAGTGTTTAAGGGATGGGCAGCCAATGTTTTTACCAGTCTCGATTTTATGTTCCGGTTATCTTCATGATCAGTTAAAAAGTTTCTTGCTTCATCACGTTTTTTCTCCAACTCAACCATATCGGTAACGGGCCACCACCAATCACCGGAAAACGCTGGGTAGTATGCAAATTCAAGAGCCCACGTTACATGTTTTTTTTCTCCCTTGTCAGGTAACAAGTGATTCCGAACTTGCCACGTTACGACAATCAACAAAGAGATCAGTGTATGAACAACAATCAATTTCAGAAGATTTTGTTTTCTCGGCCAAATCAAATATAAAAGTAATATTGCTATACTCAGCGGGATAAAAACCTGATTGGTAAGACCGAGCAGACCGGACAAAAGGCCCGCACCGATAAATTTCATGGCGGAAGGTTTTCGGAAACCCTCATACAAAAACCATAAGAACAAGACAATTAAAATCACAATAATATTTTCACGATAAAGAACACTGACTATTTCAAATGATGTATGTATTGCAAAAAGACCCGCCGAAAAAATTCCGACCAATGTCTGTCTGCTGATGCGGTAACCCAGGAAAAAGACAGGGAAGACAAGCAACGCATGAAGCAACGCCTGTGCATAGAGGACATGGCAATAATTCTTGCCAGTCAAAGCATAAATCCCGGCAATAAAGAGGGGATACAATGGGGGACGTAAAGTAGTCGGAACTCCCGGCTCCAAGGCATACCCGTAACCATCAATGAGGTTCAATGCAATCTGTTGATACTGAAGAGCATCCTTGTCCGGTTCTGAACTTAACAATTGAACGGCAATGATCCTGCTTGAAAAGGCAATAACAAAAATTATTGAAAGCGCGAATAGCGCCACTGCCTTTTTATTAAAGAATTTTAACGTAGTATCGCCCATAGTTTAAGATTGGTGTTTGTTGCAGAATTTTTCGAGGTTGTCCATTATATTCTTCCCGGCAATCAGGTCTTCACGTTGCTTTTCATAGTTACGTGTTCTGCAAAATTCTCCATGCAACGAACCGCGGAGATAATTGGTATGACGATAACCATGCTGACCGATTTCTATCATCTCAGGGAATGACTCTCGCTTCCGCGAAAGCCATTTCGCACAATATGATGTTATTTGAGAAGGAATAACACTGGCCAGTACCGGTATCTGCAGACACATCATTTCATCAATTATCCTGTTCAAACGATAATCAAGATCTATTACATCATCAACTCTTATAAACAGCGGAATATTATTCATTCTATCTAGTGTCCATCCGGAAACGCCGGTTTTGAACTGTATGTGTCTGTATATGTTACAGGTCAATGAGCAATGATTTTTGCTTACAGCGT
>JAFGXT010000078.1 GCA_016936495.1 Victivallales bacterium | reverse complement strand
TCATTTGAATTGCTATAATAGCAATATGATGAAATTACCAGCACAACCGAATAGAAGTCTTATCGATGGCGTAAGCGTGTTGCAGGAGTTGGCGTCACGTGGCTGCGCGACCTCCTGTAACGAATTGTCGGAGGCTTTGCATATAGAGAAAACCAAGGTCAACCGCATTCTCAAAACTCTGGCGTATCTGGGTATGGTCAGTACGACTCCGTCGCGTAAGTATCAGCCGGGGGAAGGGATGCACATTTTGGCGGCGCAGAGTATTTACGGCTCTGGTTTGTTGAATGCGGCGCTGAAACATCTTTCCGCCCTGCGCGAATGCGGACACACCGTCGCACTCGGAGTGCTATGGCGGGATCGGGTATCGTATTTGTATCATTGCTCGCCGGGCAAAGACGTGATCGAGGGGCCGGGCAGGCATGGAGCTTATCCGCTGGGACAATCCAGTCCGGGCATGGCGGTCGCCGCCGGGAAAAGCGACGAGGAACTGCACCAGTGTTTTCCTGACGGACAGGTGGCGGGCTTTGACGGCGCTTTTGATGAGTTTCTGGAAGAGATGCGCCGTACCCGCGAGCGTGGTTATGCCTGTATAAAGGATTCGCCGGAGCACATTACCATGGCGGTGTCAATCGGCAATCCGGCTTTCGCCGCGATAGCCCTGGCCGGAAATATAAAAGATGATGAACTTGATGATCTGGCGCTTTTACTCAAGGCCAAAGCTGGTGCCATTGAGCATGAGCTTGCCATATAAAAATAAATAACGGAAAATTTAGAGATGAGAACACTTACCCACAAAGTTGATTTTTGCGTAGTTGGCGGCGGTCTTGCCGGAATGTGTGCTGCTATTGCGGCGGCCAGAAAAGGTATTAAAGTAGCTCTGATGCACGATCGTCCGGTACCGGGCGGCAATTGCTCCAGCGAAATCCGTATGTGGATATGCGGCGCGCACGAGGAGAATAACCTTGAGACCGGGATTATCGAGGAAATACAGCTCGAAAATCTTTACCGCAACACCTATCCCAGTTACTCGATATGGGACAGCATCCTTTATGAAAAGTTGCGTTTTGAGCCCAATATAACTTTGCTGATGAATTGTTCCTGCAATGACGCGGTTATGGATGGCAATCGTATTGTATCGGTAAAAGGCTGGCAGCTTACCAGTGAAACCTGGCATGTTGTCGAAGCCGCAAGTTTTGCCGATTGTTCCGGCGACAGCATTCTCGCGCCGCTGTCCAATGCTCAGTTCCGCTACGGCAGAGAGGCGATGGCGGAGTTTGATGAATCAATAGAGCCGGAGACTGCCGACGATAAAACCATGGGTATGAGCTGTCTTCTTCAGGTCAGGGAAACAGGTTCACCTAAAGAATTCATTCCGCCGGAGTGGGCGCATAAATATAAGACTTGCGCAGAGCTTCCAAACCGCCATCATGTGGTCGAAGGTGGACAGAATTTCTGGTGGCTGGAGATCGGCGGCGAGCAGGATACCGTTCACGACTGCGAAGAAATACGAGATGAACTGTTGAAAATCACTTTCGGCGTATGGGATCACATAAAGAACCATTGCGACGACAAGGACAAGCACGCCAACTGGATAATCGACTGGGTCGGATTCCTGCCCGGCAAGCGCGAAAGCCGACGCTATATCGGCGATCATGTGCTGACCCAGAACGACGTTCGCGCCGGTGGCCCCTTTGATGATATCGTCGCTTACGGCGGCTGGAGCATGGACGATCATCATCCCGCCGGATTCCGTTATCCCGGTAAACCGACGATTTTTCATCCGGCGCCCTCGCCATTTGGCATTCCATACCGTGCGCTGTACTCTAAAAATGTAGAAAATTTGTTTTTCGCGGGTAGAAATATCAGTGCGTCACATGCGGCGATGAGTTCTACGCGGGTGATGGCAACCTGCGCGATTCTCGGTCAGGCGGTCGGAACCGCCGCCGCGATAGCCAGCGAATACGGACTTTCTCCGCGCGGCGTATATCAGCAGAAAATCGGCTTGCTACAGGAACAACTGATGCTTGACGATTGTTATTTGCCGGGGGAAAAGCGCACGCTCACGGAACTGACCGCTGCGGCACGGCTGACGGCTTCGGCGGGCAATCCGGAAATGTTACGCACCGGCGTTGACCGTCCGGTAGGGACAGAATCGAACGCCTGGGAATGCCGCTGCGGCGATCACGTCCAGTTCAGTTTTGACGTTCCCAAGAGTATTGAGACGCTTAGGCTGGTTTTTGACAGCAATCTGAACCGTGAAATTAAAAACATGCCTTCATATTACAAAGTAGAAGAACTCAAGTATACGCCGCCGGATACGCTGGTAAAAGATTTCAGAATCGAATATCAGGACGAAGCGGGCGCATGGCATACCGCGGTCGAATACACTGGCAATCACCAGCGCATGGTCAAAGTGCCTTTGAATATAAAAGCCATGGCGCTCCGGCTGACACCCTTGTCCACCTGGGGAAGCGACCCAATAAAGATATTCGCCTGCGATTTGATGTAAAACACGACGGCATTAGCCGCTCTTTCGTGAGTAAGGGCGGCATCAATATCTATGACATCTCATGTTTAACTTTTATCTTTTTTCAATTCAGGTATTGACGCGTCGCCTTAATAAGTATATTATAGATATATAACATCATTATATAAACATAAAGACAGGAAAATATCATGGATACATTTGAATTCACTCTGCCGAAACTGGTTTTTGGCGCCGGAAAACTGAACGAAACCGGAACTCTGGTTCGCCAGCTTGGCGATAAAACTATGATCGTTTGCGACAAGTTTACCGTAAAATGCGGTCTGACCGCTCGCTTACAGGACATCCTGGCGTCGTCTGGAATACAATCGGTGATTTACGACGATGTGATTCCCAACCCCACGGTGGCGTTAATCGACGCCGGCGCGGAGCTCGCCCGCAAAGAAAAAATCGCGTTCGTCATCGGTCTCGGCGGCGGTTCGTCCATGGACACCGCCAAAGGCATCGCGGTCGCGGCCACTAATGCGGGGTCAATATGGCCGTACGCCATCGGCGAGAACCCCATTGACGTTCCGATTCTGCCGATAGTGGCGATTACCACGACCAGCGGTACCGGAAGTCAGTGCACTTGTTTCGCGGTTATTTCCAATCCGGCAACGAATCAGAAACCCGGCATGGGCGGGGTGTTGCCGACGCTGGCGATTGTCGATCCCGAGTTGCCCGCGACCATGCCGCCAGCTCTGACTTTAGGTACCGGGTTCGACGTCTTCAGTCACGCCGTCGAAGCCTATACCTCCAGTTTGGCTTCGCCGTTCAGTGATATGTACGCGGAAAAAGCCTTGACGCTGGTGGGGGAACATCTTCCGCGCGTTTACAAGGACGG
>JAFGXT010000077.1 GCA_016936495.1 Victivallales bacterium | reverse complement strand
TGAGCAGATCGCAGACGTTGCGGAATTTTATCTCGTCAATATAACTTTTTACAGATAGAGCGTATGTTTGTTTGAATGCCCTGAATATCGTTGATCTGTCCACCTTGAAGTATTCTGCCAAAGCCTTCACGTCGGGCGGATATTCGGAAGAGTCGATCCTGTTTTTGATCTTTTCCGCCAGAGGAGTGTTTTCCGCCTGTCGGTTAATGGACAATTGTTCGAGTATATCCCAAGCGGTTTTGACCGGGAACAGCGGAGAAAAAGAACCGCTGCGGATGACCTTGCCGGCTTTGCGGACAATATTCCAAAGTTCAGAATCTTCTCCGGGCGTTATTATGGGAGTGCCCGGCTGGATGCATAAATTTCTCAGAATCGGTGAGTTTTCCGGTAGGGCTATATTCGCCCAGGTGTAACGCCAGGGGCTGGCTGGGCTGTCATAATAACAGCAGTAGTGGTGCGGAAATAATACAAAGACGTCTCCGCTTTGCGGATAAAATGTCTTATCATCGTAAATCAAAGTGCCTTTGCCTGACAGCACTAAATGTACATTCAATTCCAGATTCAGCTTTTCATAAAAAAAATTTCCATGACTTCTCAATTCACCGATGCTTCTTACGTAAATATCTGAAAAATATTCAGACATATTGCCGGACGCATAGACGTCCTGCCCTTCGGTATTAGTCCTGCGATGCAACATAAATACATATCTCCAGCATCTTTTTTATGGTTGTTGAGTTTGATTTTATATATTATAATATAATATAACGAAACAAATAGTCAAATATGGAGATGTAGATATGAATCATAATACCGATTTCACTTATAAGGATATACAAATAGTTTGCCGGGGCAATGTGCTTACGGTGGAGAATAGTCAATTGCGTCGGGAATTCGATATTTCCAATGGAATCCCCCGTACTATCGGCTTATGGAGCAAATCATCCGGCAAGCACATTTCCACAGAAGTGGCTGAAAAGGATTTCTCCTTCATCGGCATTAACATGCCTGGCTCAGACAAGAGCGTAGATTATAAGATCACCGGAATCAGTGTGGCTGAAAAAGAAGCTTCAATTTTCGACGGCGAACGGGTTGAACTGGAGCTAACGATACATGAGAGCGTTCAACAGGTGTTCTTTGTTCGTACATATATGATCTATCCGGGACTGTCGATTATCGCGTCTAAAACATCCATAAAATGTTATACCAGTCCGAATGTTTACTGGGGCAGGGGACGGGATAAGATGAATTGTAATATTCAGGAACATAGTCTTTGCAGTTGTGCAGATACGCTGGTTTTGCATGATGATCTAAAACCCGTCAGCGTGGTTGAATTTTCCGGCAGAACGGATCAGACTAATGACGTGGCGATGGAAAAAGCGGTGGACGCAGATACCCTATGTGGCAACTTGTTGTTTTGTAAAGACGCGTCCGGCAATGGACTGTTTTTCCTTCAGGAGGCTCCGCCAAGTGCAGAGCGGCGCGATTTTGAGGATTATGATTTTCGTGTTTCCGGCGCTCAAGTCTTTTCCTGTGGCTGGGGCATAGAGCCTCAGGCGGCTGGAGAAGAAGAGCTTACCGGTTACAGACATGTGATCGGGATATTTGAAGATGATGGCGTTGGTGGCGGCTCCGTGCTCAAAAAATATCTTAAGACCCGTTTCCCGCTGGACACTAAAAAGAATTGTGCCGTAATGGTTAACCCCTGGGGATGCGGCTGTTTCAGGTCCTTGGTGAGCGAGGCGTTTCTCATGGATGAATTTCGTGCTGCCGGGGAACTTCATGCTACCCATTATCAAATAGATGACGGCTGGCAGGCGGGAAAAAGTCTTATGGAAATAGAGCAGAATAATCGTTGCGCCGGTAAAGATTTCTGGGCAATAAACTACGAATTACTTCCGAATGGCTTCGAGTCTGTCCTTCACGTCGCGGAAACGGCTGGAGTGGAACCAGCTTTGTGGGTGGCTCCTTCCGCCAACCGTCATTACAGAGACTGGCATGAATTTGCCGATATACTGTTTGACTATTATACCCGTTACGGTTTTCGCAACATTAAAGTCGATTTCGTCAAAATAAGAACCAAAGAGGCGGAGGACAATCTGGAGAAGATGCTGCGCTATCTGCGGGAGAAATCCGAAGGAGATATTTATTTCAACCTTGACACTACCAGCGGACAGCGTCCCGGCTATTTCATGTTTCTTGAATACGGAAATATCTTTCTGGAAAATCGTTATGTCTGCCATAATTGGGGCAGGGGGTATCATCCAGAAGACACTCTGAAAAACTTCTGGAATCTTGCCCGGTATATGCGTGCACAGTCACTACAGATAGAATTTACCGATCCGGATATAATAAATAATGAGTTTTATGAAAAACGCGGCGGCTCCCGTCCAGACGTATATCCATGCGACTACTGGGCGGCAGTGGCGATGTTCGCCAACCCGCTGGTATGGCTGGCGCCTTCAAGACTTTCGGCAAAGGTCAAAAACGTCTATCGCGACATGATTGATTTGCATCGAAAATATTCTTCAGACATATTTAACGGGGAAATTTATCCGATTGGTCAGCAGCCTGATGGCGCCGGTATTACTGGATTTCAGTCTCACGATCACGATAGCGGCAATGGACTGTTTATAGTTTATTGCGAGCATAACGCGCCGTTGAAAGGCACCATAGACCTGAAATTCATAGATCCGGGTCAGCATTATGATTTCAAATGTATCAATTTTGATGGCGAAGTTATGGTGAAAGATTGCGGTGGAGCGTTATTTGCGCTTGAGTTCGAACAGAATTGCAGTTGGAAGATGTTCCGTTATTTCAGAGCCTGAATTTATCAAAGCTTGAATGTTCCGGTTTCGTCTATTTCGATGATTGAGTTCTGTCTTACGCTGAGTAGAGGAAATCCATGACCGAAAGGGAAGCCGGAATAAACCGGACAGTCCAGTTTGCCTAGAATACGATTGAACATCTCGTTCAGTTCGCCTTCATTGCCGCATTCAATGAAATCCCCCAGTAACAAACCGGCTATACCATCCAGTATTCCGTTCTGCTTGAGCTGAGTAAGGTAACGGTCAAGCTTGTATACCGGTTCGTTTATGTCTTCGAGCAGAAGGACTTTACCTTTCAGTTCCAGCATAAATCCGGTACCGCACAACGATACCATAACCGCTAGATTGGAGGCTATTACCGGTGCCTTTACACAGCCCGGAAGCAGTGCCGTAAGCTGTCTGCCGCCATCAGGAAGCAGGGCAGGGCGTACAGGGGAATCGGATAAAGCCCGTTTAAAGTATTCAAGAGTATACGCGTCATCATGCAGTTGCGGCAGCCTGATGCACATCGGACCGACCACGGGAATGCCCGCGTTATTTTTTATCATTGCCAGATGCAAGACGCTTATATCGCTGTATCCAACCAGTGGAACAGACCGCGAACGAATAATGTCCCAATCTATTTCCGGCAGCAGATGTGCTGCGCCAAAACCGCCGCGAGCACATAAAATCAAGTCGACGTCGCTGTCCGTATATGCCCAATGCAAATCATCCAGTCGGGATGATGCGTCAGTAGACAAGTACCGGCATTGTCCCTGATTGAGTACTCCGTGAGCCAATTTCACTTTAATACCGAATTTTTCAATAAACCCGCATCCGGCGTGTATCTGCTCCGGCGAAGCCGGACCTGATGGAGCGATCACCGCAATAGTTTTTATATTTGTGGGAAACGGATTGAACATATTTATTGCATACCTTTTATGATTTCAATAACCTTCTCAGGCGCTACTGCTTTCATACATTTTGAGCTGGATGACGGACATTCTCGTTTGAAACACGGAGCACAATCCTGTTTTTCGAACAGCACTTGCCATCGTGTCGATACCGGAGATGTCGCCGATGGATCAGTCGGACCAAAAACCGCAATACCGCTACCGCCGAGAGCCGCCGATAAGTGCATTATGCCACTGTCATTGGCAATGCATAATTCAGAATATTTAAGCACCGCCATCAGTTCAGGCAGTGAGGTTTCGCCCGCCAGATTGAATGCGTTCCCATCAGGTAGGTCTTTGATCGCTTCTTGCGCCATGTCGCGTTCACCAGCGGTTCCCAGTACCGCGACCGTACCGCCTGTATCTATCCAGTAGCGTGAAACCTGATTGAAGGATTCCGCAGGCCAGCGTTTTGAACCTCCATACGCCGCCCCCGCCGCCAGCGTCATGAGTTTGCCTGATGAAAAAACCTTATTTACCAGTGGGTTGCGTTTAGCTTCATCCAGGCTGGGGATATTGAATGCCGGCATCTCACCTTGCCATTTGGGAGCGCCAAGCGAGTATACCATGGACAGATATTTTTCCGCGTGATGCAGTTGATTCAATTCACAATCTTTGCGTGGTGGGAATTTAAAACTTCCGCTGAGCAGCACAGCTCTGCCACGTGCGGATGCACCAAAAAGCCGGGCAATCCGTGCCAGGCGAAAAAATATTGTATCACGCAGTGAGTTGTTAAACATTAGACAAATGCCGGCGTGTAGCCGGTTTACGTGTTTTACATCGGATCTCGTCCAGTTTTTATGAGCGCGGGTAAGGCATATTATCTTGTCCACCATCGGCAAGGTGTCATAGAAACCTTTTAACGAGGGGGGACAGACAATGAATAAGCCGCAATGTTCGGGTATGATTTTCTTTAGCTGATTAAGCGCGGGCAGGGTCATGACCGCGTCGCCAAGCCAATTAGGCGAGCGGACTGCCACGCCGTTTTTCCAGTCAGAGAGCTTTAAGTCAACGAGTGGAAATGTTGGCGCTGGAGCAAGTTGCGGGCGTTGTATTTCAGATTGTGTCATAATCAAATATCAATATATTAATGTTTCCGGGTTGATTCCTTAATATAATATATCCGGCATAGCTGTATTTTAAAATAATTACATAATTAAAATCACTATTTAAACCTTGTGTCCACAAAAAAACCGGAGACAAGTCATAACCTGTCCCCGGTCATATTGGTCTTAATCAGGTATTAGTAGCTTCTGCCGCCACCAAAATTACCTCTGTCACGACCGCCGCCGCTTCTTCCGCCGCGACCGCCACGGAAACCGCCGCCGTCACCGCTTCTTTCCTGACGCGGACGTGCTTCACTTACTACAACATTACGACCGTCCATTTCAGAACCATTGAGGCCTTCAATGGCTTTTTTGCCGGCTGCGTCGTCTGCCATCTCTACGAAACCAAATCCCTTTGAACGGTTGGTCTCTCTGTCCTGGATCACTCTTGCTGATGTTACTTCACCAAACACTTCGAATGCCTGCTGAAGCTCGTCCTCTCCCATGGAGTAGGGGAGATTTCCCACGTAGATGTTCATTGCTCTTTTCCTGGAAAAATTTCTCTAAATAAAAAACTGAAAAGGGGTTTATCTGAGCCAAGAAACATCTTTTATTCCCGTTACTGTTTTGGCAGTAGCTAAAGAGAGAAAAGTGTATTTTAGCAAACTGGACATGCCCCGATTCCGAAAACATTATGTAAATTGTACTATATCAGCGTTATAAAGTCAAGCCTTGTTATAAGATATGGATTATTTTTTTTATTTTTTTCGTTTTTTTTCATTTCTGAGCTGGAAATATATTATCGGCGAGTTATAATATGACTTCCTGATAACAACAGGAGCCTTTCGATAAGGCGTGGTGCCCAAGTGGTCTAAGGGAGTGGTCTGCAAAACCATTATTCACCGGTTCGAATCCGGTCCACGCCTCCATTTATTTATACTTCAAAATTTTTGAAAAAATACCGTTTAGTACTGGTTCTTCTGCACTTTCTGCCATGGGATACCGGAACCCTTTTGCAGTCAAGCTGCAATTCGGCATAACCGGTCGCAAGCTCCCTATTATTCCGTTTGTCAGCGTGACAGCTTCAGGAACC
>JAFGXT010000076.1 GCA_016936495.1 Victivallales bacterium | reverse complement strand
TGATAGAAAAAACCTTCCCGTTATTTTCTTTTGTAAACTCAAGTTTTGTATTATAACCGGCGCCGGCGTTCAGTAGCATGACCGACAGTCCGGATACACATAGCAAGCTCTTTTTAAAAATATTGATCACAATTTCTCTCCTTATTATGGTTTTAGTTTTTATTTCAGGGCATTGAATACGGCGTTTGTTTCTGAGTTATACAGTGCTTTATCTGTGTCTCCGTTTCACGTAATTCCTGAGGGCGCAAAGAACTCACATGTCCATCGACAAAAGCGCAGTTTGCCGCACCACCATGCAATGTATAAATATATGAACGGTTGGCACCAGGCGCCACGGTCGAAAACTCATAAAATGGACCGGCGTTATAACTTGGGCTTGGATTTGTAACAGTATAGGAATCCGCATAGAGAATGAAGTTAGATGGTTTGGGAATCTTTTTCCTTGAATAAAATACATATGACATATTCACATTTACTGCAAAATCATAGCCTTTGAGATTATATTCCGGATCCCGGCGCACATGATACATTCCGTAAACTTGAAAACTGTTCTGGAAATCAGGCACTCTGGAAGATGGACAGCAAAATATACTTTTATTCCCGATATATTTCTCTTGCGGGTAATTTCTGCCGCCAGACAAAGTCTCCACCCAATTGTCAAAGCCACCTCCATATCCAAGCATCCAGATCCATTCATTATTACTTGATGCATACATGTCTGTTGCCAGTGAAATCTGTTTAAGGTTATTTACGCATTTTATTTTTTTAGCTGTGTCCCGTGCTTTGTTAAGCGCTGGCAGCAGCATGCTGGCGAGGATAGCGATGATGGCTATCACTACGAGGAGCTCGATGAGTGTAAAGCGTTTAAAATGTTGTTTCTGATGTGTCTTCATGTTGACATTCTCCTTATAAGTTCCGGTTCAATGGTTATTTGATGTTGATTTATTTTATTTCCTTTTATCATACTTATGAGCATTTCGACCGCGCTGCACGATACCAGCGCCAGTTTATTATCCAGCGTAGTCAGTCTGGGATAAAGATATTCGGCGAAGTCACGATTATCGGAACCGGTAACCGCGATATCATCGGGACATTTTATACCCGTTTCCTGAAGTGTCCTCAGTACAACAGCGGCAATATCATCATTTCTGGCAATGATCGCCTCCGGTTTTTCCCGTTCGATGAGGTCTTTGACCATGGAAGCCATTTCATTTATATCGGGTTGTATTTGAGAAACATAGCGTTCATTAAACTTCTCATCATATGCAAGACCTACTTCAGCCATTGCCGAACGGAAGCCGTTTTCTCTTCTGATATAGGATAAAGGTTTACCCGGCACCGACTTCATGTAAGGCACAAAGTATGATATTTTTTTACGTCCGGTTTCAACCATATGACGTACCAGTTTTCGCATGCCGGCTTCAAGATTTACGTCAACGCAACTTAAGTCGTCAGACGCCTGCGCGGGCTTGTCATAGTAAACTACATGTTTAAAACGACGACACGCGTTCATGATCTTTTCCGTCATGCCCGGATAAACGTGCGCGTGCATGATGATACCGTCAACTCCGCGGGACAAAAAATCATCAAGATAACATTGTATATCAGCTAATTCGGGATGGCATTGACCTACAATTACTCTATAACCCCTGGCGGACGCCGCCTGTTCTTCATAAACCACACGGGGAAACTCATTGAAAATACTGTTGGCGTCAATAAGCACTCCGATGAGCTTCGCTCCCTGTCCGGCAAGTTGTTTCGCCGCGATATTGGGCTGATAACTGAGCTGACGAGCAACGTCGAGAATCTTCTGTGCCGTGCTGGCTTTTACCTTGGTGTTGTTTCCTGACGTCTGACTGAGAACTTTTGACACCGTAACTTTGGAAACACCAACAATATTGGCGATATCAACCATTCTTACTTTATTCATCTGCTCCTCAAAGTTATTTTAACTAACCGATAAGTTAAATATAATGGAACGGTATAGAAATGTCAATAGGGCAAATGATTTTTTTAACGAAAAGCCTTGTTAAAAATATCCGCTATTTGGTAAAAAATGACGGATATTTCCACCGTCATTACTTGATTTTTATGTTTTTCAGCTCAAATGCAAATTAAAAATGTCCGTCTTTAAAGATATTACATTTTAAACGCATGTTTTTAATTTTATCGTGGAGCAGATCATCTTGGCGCAGCCCGAAACGGTAACTTTTTGTCTGGATTTAAAATATGCGTTAATTATACTTTAAAAATTACCGGGCAGGTAGTATATTAGCGCATATGCTTGATTATTGTCTGAAAAACGGAGGAATAATACTATGTTCAGATTTTTTATTGTTGCTTGTACCGTACTTTTGACGGCTTCAGTTGCTAATGGTCAGTCTGCCGCCGCGCTCAGCCGGGAGGTGAATAATCTGCGTCTGAGCCAGCAGGAAACCGAAAAGATGATCATGGAACAATTAAAACGCGTCAATGCCTTTCTTGTTCAGGTTCAGGAAAATCAGACCACGCTTGTCGATCATATTACCTCTCTGAATAAAATTATCGCTGAACTTCAACGCGAAAATTCTATGCTCAAAAACCGTCTGGAAACACTTGAAACCGCCATCGCCGAAGAGACCAAAGCCAGACAAGCGGCAATGGACAGATTCGCCACGGAAGTCGCACGACAAACCGCCAATGTCAAAGCTTCCGCCACCGCGTCGCCAACCCCTGCGGCTACTCCCGCCGCCTCAAACAGTTCAAGCGATACAGTGCCTGTCGGCAGCGGCGAGTTTTATGAGTACATCGTCGAACGCGGAGCCACATTGAGTGCGATCTCAAAGGCTTACGGCGTAAGTATCAAGGATATTGTAGACGCCAACCGGCTTAAAAATCATAATATTTTTGCCGGACAAAAACTTTACATTCCGGTGAAAAAATAAACATCAAGGCACCATTACGGCAGAGTCGTAGCCGATAGAAGAGTATTTAATGGATAAAAGAAAAGATTTTGTCAAAATTTTGTCGCAAATGGTCTGCGCGCGTTTTCTGGGACTGTTCAACGCCAGCGCCTTTGTTACTGTGGCATTGCTTTTGTCCATTCATGATGGACAGAAATATTTCGAGCATACCTCAATAATAGCCCGTGTTTGTCTTGCTTTTATACTGCCGTTTATGATTTTTCCGGGTTTTGCCGGATATGTAGCAGATCGTTATCCACGGCGCAATATTCTGGTATTCTCCAAGTTAGCGGAAATGTTCATAATGCTCGGCGGGGTGTTTACATTGACCGGGATTTCTTACGGTGGCGGGAATATTTATTGGTTTTTGTTTTTGCTGGGTATGAAAAATTGTTTTTTCCGCGCCGGATTTTTCGCATATATCCCGGAAGTATTCGAAACGCGCAAGCTGGGAGTGGTCAATGGCGTCCTGACCTCGGGAGTATATTTTGCCGTCGCCTGCGGAGTTACCAGCGGATTTTATTTGCAAAAACTTATTCAGTTATATCCAGAAGTGAGTATAAACTTCTGTGGCTGGCTGTTTTTTGCCATCGCGGTTCTGTCGGCGGTAATCACTTCGCAACTGCCTTCCACTGGCAGCCCGGATCGGGAACAGAAAGTCAAACCGGTAAAAATGCTGCGCGGATTTTTTGACGCGTTCAGTTATCCCGCCAAAGCGGTCGGCTTTGGCTTCGCGATTATCGGTGAGATATTATACTACACTTATATGTCGGCAATTGTCTTTACGCTGCTCATCCTTATCCGCAGAATAGCTTATGATTTTCCTGAGTTCGATTTTCCAGGAGGAGTACTTATCTTTGCTTCGCCTTTTGCCGGGGTCGCGGCGGGAAGTCTGCTGTGGGCAATATTCTGCCGCGGACGGCTGAACTTGTCATTTATCCCTTTCGCCGCCGCGGGCATGGTACTGTTTCCGCTTTTGTCCGGGCTTGTCGCCAATAAACCGGAGGAGTACAGTTTGTACGGTCTGATCCCCTTGATCGCGACCTTTATGCTGTCAGGATTGTCGGCGGCGCTGTTCATTCTGCCACTCCGGCAGTTTGAACAGGAAAACGCCCCGGAAAAACAGCGCGGACGTTTCTACGCCAATTGCAACACTTTGTATTTTCTTTCGATAATCATTACTTTTGTTACGATATTCACCTTCAGCATAAGCTTGAATATGCGTATCGCGTCAATCTTTTTCCTCATTGCCGCGATGGCTTTGGTGCTTGCCCTGTGCATTATATTTTCGCACCCGGATATCCTGCTACGTTGTGTTATTTTAATCTTGTCACGGACACTTTACCGAATGGAGCTCAATGGCATAGAGCGACTGCCGGATAAAGGTCCGGCGTTGCTGGTGTCCAATCATGTTTCTTTCGGCGATATGCTGGTAATCACCGCCTGTTCTCCACGCAAGATATACTTCATGATGCACGAAGACTTTTATAACCTTCCGGTGCTGAATTGGTTCGCCCGCTGGGTACAGTTTATAAAAGTCCCTGCCACAGAGAAACCGGGCGAGCTGCGGAAACTATTTACCCGGGTTCGGGAGTTACTCCGGGAAGGGAATATGGTCTGTGTATTTCCGGAGGGCAGGATCACCGCCAATGGTATTATGCAGGGGTTCAGAAGCGGAATTAAACCACTTCTTCCGGAAGACGTCGACGTCCCGGTATTCCCGGTCAGACTGGGCATGATGTGGGGTTCGCTACTGAACTTGCACGAAAATAAAATCAAAATAAGCCTTCCGCATGAATTTCCCATTCCGGTGTCGCTGACCATCGGAACTCCGGTATCTCCTGAACTCAGCGCGTATCAGGCGCGTCAGGTCATTTCCGAAATAGCCGCGGAAACCGAAATGCCGCCTCGTATGAATGAAAAGACCTTACATTATCAATTCGCCTGCCGGGCGCGCCGGAGACCTTTACAGAAATCTTTCAAGGATTTTGAAGGTAAGGAGCTCAGTAACTTTTCCATATTGGTGCGGGCGATACTCCTAAGCCGCAAGATACGTGAAGTCGTCCCGGAAGAACGGGAATATGTTGGCGTAATGCTGCCGGGTTGCCTGGCGCATTCCGTTACCCTGCTGGCGGTGATGATGGCCGATAAGACTCCCGCCATCCTGAATTTCACCGCTTCTAAGCTCACCCTGGAGGCGTCCATCGCCAAGGCTGATCTAAATTGTATTCTCACCAGTCGCCAGTTTATCAATAAAGCCGGTCTGGAACACGATGAACGCATGGTCTTCCTCGAAGATATGGCGAAAACCATAAGCGGCTGGGAAAAGGTCAAAGCAACGCTGGCGGTAATGTTGCTGCCTGCCCGTGAGCTGATGAATATTTATTCTCCCGACAGTTATGATGACGTTCATAAGACCGCCGCCATACTGTTTTCGAGCGGATCCACCGCCGAGCCTAAGGGCGTGATGCTCAGCCATCATAATTTCAACAGCGACTTCTTTTCTTTCTGGCGTGTGGTCGGCTGGAAAAAATCTGATAAAATAGTTGGCAATCTTCCCTTGTTTCATTCTTTCGGACTGATGGTTTGCTTCTGGCTGCCCATGATCAGTGGTGCGGAGGTGATTTACACCCCTAATCCGCTTGACGCTGGTACCGTGCTTAGATTACTGGAAAAATGTCGCGCAACCCTCATGGTCGCCACTCCTACTTTTCTTCAGGCATATCTACGCAAAGGGAGACCTGAACAGTTCAAAAGCCTTCGCCTGGTCGTTACCGGTGGCGAAAAACTGCGTCGGGATATTGCCGATAAATTTAATGAAGTTACCGGACTGACCCTGGTCGAGGGCTACGGCTGCACGGAACTCTCACCTATCGTTTCGATTAATCTGTCAAGCTCGGTTTATACTCTGGGAACTGAAGCCGGTCCGTCTGGCAGCATAGGCGTACCACTCCCCGGAATATGTGTAAAAATCGTTGATCCCGACACTCTTGAGCCATTGCCGGAAGACACCGAAGGCCTGATGATGGTTAAAGCTCCCTCTGTTATGAAAGGTTACCTCAAGGATTCGGAAGGTACCGCCAGAGTAGTCAAAAACGGCTGGTATAATACCGGCGATATTGCTAAAATGGCGTGGAACGGCTATCTGACCATTACCGGACGTTTGTCGCGCTTTAGCAAAATCAGCGGCGAAATGGTGCCGCATGAAATGATAGAAGTTGCCATCAGTGAAATCATCTGCAAAGAGGAAAAATGTATTGCCGTTGCCGGAAAATCAGACAAGCGCAAAGGTGAAAAACTCGTGGTGTTCTATTCTGATAAAGATTTGAATCCCAAAGAAATAGTCAAGCATTTGCAGAATAAGGGCATTACTAATTTATGGATTCCCAAAGCCGATGATTTTATTTCTGTCGATGAAATACCTTTGCTTGGGTCGGGTAAACTGGATCTGCGTAAAATCAATGAATTGGCGGAAACATTATGAAAACATTTTCACCCCTTTCCCGTCTGATCTCCGGCAAATATTATATGACGCCTCCGCCCGGTTCAGACAATGAAATAGTGGTAATGGTGCATGGTCTGATACGCCGTGGTATAAATATGTATCACCTCGGACGCAAAATCAACAAAGCCGGTTATGCTGTATATGTTTATGATTACGCCACTACCACCAAAGGCATTGCCGCACATGGCAAAGATTTTCGTGCTTATCTGGAAAAGATCGCCTGTGAAAACCCGGACAGTCCCATTAATATTGTAACTCACAGCATGGGCGGAATCCTCACTCGCGAAGCCCTTGCCGCTATAGCCTCAGCCGCTCAACACGACGCCGGGGCTCTGTCGCTTTCCCGGTTCAAACGAGTAGTCATGCTCGCACCGCCGAATCACGGTTCGGACGCCGCCCGCCGTGCGGTCAAACTCCTGCCTTTTACACGCCGCCTGATCAAGCCGCTACCGGAATTAAGCAGCCATCCCGATGCTTATATCCATCAGGTTCCAGTGCCGCAAAACGTCGAAATCGGCATCATTGCCGCTCGTTTCGACTTTGAGGTTTCCCGCAAATACACCTTTCTTTACGGTGCGGTTGATCACACTGTCATCAATTCCGATCACTCTTTTATAATGTACATGCCCAAAGCGGCAGAACTATGCATTAACTTCCTGAAAAACGGACATTTTTAATCTCTATTTTGAGCTTAAAAAGTACAAGCGACGGGCAAACACCCGTCATTTTTTGTAAAATAACGGATGTTTTCAAAGAGTTCAATGCAATGTTTTGGTAAGTTTTTCCGCCTGTGCTTTCCAGTTGTCCGTATCCGCGTCAAAGGGTATGATGACGACAGCGGAATCAAAGTTTTTTCCAGCGGTTACAGTACCTTTAGTAAAGGTCTGAAAGTAAAATTTGCGATAACGCGGCGGCTGATCCCAGACTTTACAGAAAGAAGGCACACCAT
>JAFGXT010000075.1 GCA_016936495.1 Victivallales bacterium | reverse complement strand
ATGGTGTGCCTTCTTTCTGTAAAGTCTGGGATCAGCCGCCGCGTTATCGCAAATTTTACTTTCAGACCTTTACTAAAGGTACTGTAAGCGCTGGAAAAAGTTTTGATTCCGCTGTCGTCATCATACCCTTTGACGCGGATACGGATAATTGGAAAGCACAGGCGGAAAAACTTACCCAAACATTGCGTTGAACTCTTTTGTTCAATTAGCGATAAGAAAAAGTGTTGGCTTAATGTTTATATAGTGTTAACAAAATGGAGACATAAAAAATGAATACGGTAAAAAGAGACCGGAATTTCACACTCATCGAACTCCTCATTGTGATAGCCATTATAGCTATCCTGGCGTCAATGCTACTCCCTGCACTGAGTCAGGCCAGAGAAATGGCATATAAGACCCAATGCGTAAACCGGATTAAGCAGCTGAACAGCGTGGTCTCCATTTACTGTTCTGACAGTGATGGAGTGTTACCCCCTCTGGTTTCTCCGCCGCCTACTCAATTGTTGCTTAACTCTTATCTGTTTCCTTATCTGGGGAATTTGCAGAATTTGTCCTCCAATCTGTTGAAATTTTGCTGTCCATCGGCATATAAGCTCAACAATAATTCCGACAGGCATGTGGCAAATGCCGATATATTCCCTTATTATAGCGGTGGCGCATGGTTGAACAGCGATAGCTATCCTGGCAAAATAGACAGAATAAAAAAGGCGTCGCGGACTTTTTCATTTTATTGTCAGGATCCCAAGTCTGGCACAAAATATACAACATACATCCTTCGCACCAGAATTGGTTGGGAGTATAACAATGTTGGCTTGGTTCATACCAATGGAGTCAATGTGGGATTTGTAGATGGGCATGTGGAAACTCAACGACCGCGTATTAATGAATATCTTGATGTTGCTCACAGGACAACCGGAGCGTCTTCGTCATCGGCGTCTGTGCTCTGGGAATAAAACGTATTAAATTAACAATTGCCATAATTTCCAAAAGGGGAAAAGATGAAGTTTTTATTGAGAAAGCTGGCTGTGATTTCTGTTATTGCCACGGCTATAACCTTATGCCGGGCGCAGGATATTCTGTTTGAGTTTGGCAATGAACAGGTAAGTACACTAAAAAGTGTAGATGGCAGAGCTGAATGTCGTTCTGCCGCGCCGATGAAAGTTTCAAAAGGAGCATTCATGGCCAATCTAGGTCCGGTTCCGGAAATATATCTGCCGGACGGCTTCCCGAGTGGTAACACTTTTACTGTGTCTTTATGGATAAAACTCAACAAAGAAATGACTTCGATTGGTAATTACAACATATTATTCAAAGGTAGTCGAGTGGGATTTCCTCAACTAAGCTTTGCTATGAGCATGAGATCTGACCGTCCCGAATTCAAATATATCAACGATAATGGCAACTGGAGAGGAATCATGATGAATGCCGTGTATTGGGTTGGTATAAACCGCAAAGAAAAACGGGAGGACTTGCCAAAAATCGAGGGCGAAAAATGGGTAATGCTGACGTCTGTTTTCGATAATGGGAAGATAAGTATCTACATCGACGGCAATGAATTTTTTTCTACTTCAGGAAATCAGCCTTTACCGAGAAACTCGTTTCCTGTTCTGTTGGGAGCCGGGCATAGTTTGAGTGGAACTCTTGCCTGGCCTTTCCCTGGTCTGATGGCAAAAGTACGTTTTTCCGAGAACGCTATGAGTAAAAATGAAATACAAGAATTATACCAGCGTGAGTTCAAAGAGCTTGATCATGATTTGCGGCACCCGGGAACCCCCTACAAGGAGCCAGTGCTGGCAGAAAAGCTTGGCATTGTCAGGGAATATGAAAAAAACTTACCTGAAATGTTGCCTGTAAAGCCCAATATCACTGTTGAAATCAAAAATGACAAAGGCGTAAACCGTATTTTTATTGATGGTAAGGCGATTAACGGCATGTGCATGGTACCTTCTCCATATACTCCCGCGAGTGCGACCTTTCGTCCTTGCCGTGATTTTGCCGCCGCCGGGATAAAAGTCTATAGCACTATTATTTGGACACAGGGGCGTAACAGCGACTGGTGGATAGCTGAAGGGAAATATGACTTCAGCAAGATCGATGATATTATGGCAAATATACTTAACGCCTGTCCTGACGGCTATATTTTCCCGCGCGTAAAAATGGATCCGCCTAAATGGTGGATAGAAAAAAATCAGGAAGAAATGGGTGACGGGTCAAGACCTTCGGTTGCTTCGCGCAAGTGGCGTGATATGTATGAGAAAATGCTGCGCGACCTGGTGCCTTATATTGAGAAGAACTGGGGCGGCAGGGTCATAGGCTACATGCCCGTGGCAATGACCGGGGGAGAATGGATTCAGTATAATTATAAATTCACCCCGATGCGCAGGGCTTTCAGAGAATGGGTTGCAAAGAAATACAACAATGATTTGGCTCTAATGCGTAACGCATACGGCAATAACAATATTACCTTTGAGAACGTGGACGAGGCTGATTCACCCAAAGTTAACAAATTGCATATAGTCCTGCCTTTGGAGCAAACCAATCTGATCCGTGATTGGCATGAGTGCCTTGCCGAATATACTGCCAATGCTATTTTGCACAGTTGTGGGATCATCAAGGAGCTGACCGGGCGCAAAAAACTAACTGGCGTGTTTTTCGGCTATGGTTCACCGGAGCATGGGCACATACATCGCGTATTGAGCTCTCCGGATGTGGATTTCTTTTCCTCTCCGACCAACTATATGCTCAGGAATGCCGGAGATCCGGGGGTATATACGACTCCATATACCGCTTCCTTTAATTTGCATGGCAAGTTATATTATGACGAAGCGGATATACGTACGCACTTCTATAAACTGCCAATAGAGTATCGGGCGAAGAACATGAATGAGACTCTGAGCGTAATTAAACGCGCCATCGGTTACAGCATCACTCAGGGTACTGACGCATGGTGGTTTCTGCTGGTCGGCAACAGCCTTTTTCATGACGAAAAGATTATGGAGACGATCGCCCACGGCAAAGCTGCCGCCGATAAGAATATCGGCAAGGCGGATATGCTGCCAAAACGTGAAGTGGCGGTGTTTGTATGCGAACATAGCAAGGGATTTTTCAGTGGAAATCTATCCATGAACAATGCTAGCCAGATACAGAGTATCCTTTCTCGTACGGGAGTGCCTTACGATATGTATCTGATCGAAGACATAGCGCATAAATCCATGCCCGATTATAAAGTATATGTCTTCCTGAATGCATTTAATGTGGACAGCTCCCTTAGAAAAGCCATTGCCGCAAAAATTAAAAGAAATGGGAGTACCGCGATATGGATAGGGGCTCCCGGATATATGCAAGACAATGTTTCTTCCGTAGATTTAATGGAAAAACTCATAGGGATAAAACTCAAAGAGCATGTTTTGCAGAATGCCGGAATTGACTATATGAGCATAAATGCCTTTGGCGGTGGAGAGTCTTACAAGGAGCTTCCATCCAAATTTACTCAGGTGTTTGAGATTGTGGACAAGGATACGGAAACACTTGGCACTTATCAGCAACGCCCTTCCGTCGGATGGAAAAAAATGAACGGATGGAACTCAGTATATACGCTGACCATGCCGGATGTTGAGCTATACCGTAGGCTTTTCGCTCGTGCCGGAGTTCATAATTATATTGTTTCTGACGACATAGTGTCTGTAGGAAATAATCACTTAATGCTGCATGCGGCTTCCACCGGAAGAAAAAAGATTGCCTTGCCTGTTCCATGTCGGATCACGGACATATACAGTGGCTGGCAAAGTAAGGGCAAAGTTAGTAGTTTCAATATAGATATTGAGTTCGGTGATACCGTAATATATAATTTAAAACCATAAGCATACTTTATAATATTCGGGAGATTAAATAAAAAATGTTGAGAATTGTAAGTTCTGCGAATGCGTTTCTTAGTCAGGTGTTACCCGCCGCGCTCAATGGCGCACGAGTTCTTGCCAGGACGGAAATACGCACTATGCATGTGGAAAAAGTTTCGAACGAAAAAAATGCGGCGTACCTGAAAAAGTACAAACCCCTGGTAAAGAGTTTGTAATACCTATATTTAAAAGGAGAATATACAATATGAATTACAAGTACATGGTTTCTTTGTTTTTGATTGGATTTACAACGTTCATACTTAGTGGAAAGGATATTGCATCCTGGCAGATGGGAAAACATCAGGGAAACTCTATCATTGCCAATGAGAATAAATATACTGCGATAACGATGAATAATGACCGCTTGTCAAAATCAGCCTTTGTCCCGGGTATTTCCGGGCAGGCTCTGACTTTTGATGGTAAATTAATGCTTCAAGTTCCTCATAGCGCAGAACTTGATCTGGTCAATAACTTCACATTAAACTGTATTTTTAAAGCTGACAAGATAGATAACTATCGTACCATTGCCTGGAAGGGGAATCGAAAAGCAAGCCCTGAACAAATAAATTTCTATTTAAACATTAAAAACGGCAAGCTGGAGTTTAAATTTAAAGATGCAGCAGGAAAATGGGAGGTGATAAGCTCCGCAAATGCAGTTATCAATGCCGGAAATTGGTATGCCGTAACAGTTACCATGGACAAAGATGGAGAGGTTCGGGGTTATGTCAATGGAACAATGTGCTTCAACAGGAAGATAAAAAACGGAAAGTTAACTGTCAATACAGCCCCGCTGTATATTGGCGGCGGTCATGGTGGAGCTTATATGTTTGAAGGTGTCATAGATTCATTTTCCATTGCAGAAGGGGTTATTACTCCAGAAGCGGATGTTGCCGGAAAGATTGCCTCCGGTGCAAAAAAAGCCGAAAAAGAAATGCGTGATTTGCAGGAGTCGGCGCGTCTGGCTGTATGGACTTTCGACAACGTAAAAGACGGGATTATTCCCGGAGTGAGGACGGAAACGGATATTACGGTCAAAAACGTGAAGGATGGCAAAGTATTGGCGGACGGGCTTAATGGAAAAGCGCTGATTGCAGCGAACGGGAATAATGTCTTGAGCGTTCCGCATTCGCAATCAATAAGCCTTAAAAATGATTTTACGATCCGTTGTATATTCAAGGCCGAAAAAACAGACAGTTACAGGACGCTTTTGTGGAAAGGAAACCGGAATGTCAAACCTCAGCAGATCAATTATTACTTAGATATCAGAGATGGCAAACCTGAGTTTAAGTTTAAGGATAAAAATGACAATTGGCATGTTGCTCAGAGTCCAAATTCTCTGATAGAATCAGGAAAATGGTATTATCTGGTTGTAACCATGGATGAATACGGCACAATAACCGGCTATTTAAACGGGAAAATGTGTTTCCAAATGAAATATGCGCCGGGAACGCTGGTTGAGAATGAACAGCCGGCTTATATCGGAGTCGGTGCTGGATATTCAGGTGGAGGTTTTGCATATCCCTTTGACGGGCTCATTGATGAGCTGACGATAACGCGTGGCGTGGTTCCTCCTTCAACAAAAGAAATAAATGAATTCAATAAGCGAGTGGAGGAGTATTGGAACAAATATAAGAAAAACGTACAGGCAGATCGTGAAAAGCTTATAAATATGGCAGTGTCGGCGAACCTGCTGAAAGCTTCCGAAGCAGAAAAACACTCTGATGAAACTCTGCAACTTATGTTGAGAAAAAATGAATACCGTTCTTTTTTTAATAAAAATGCAGGGAATAAATCTTTGCTTATAACGACTTTGCCGACGGCACAAAGAGTTTTGAATACAAAAGATTATGTTAGCGGCAAGTACAATTTAGACACTAAAGTGAAACTGTTGGCGGCTCGCAATGAACGTGAAGGCTTTCAGGTTGTGCTGCTGGGTAATCCGGATAAAACAATTGACAATGTTAAAGTGAAATTGCCGGAATTGCGTTCCAAAGCAGGAAATATAATCAAAGCGGATGCTTTGGAATGGGGATATGTATTGCCAATCACTTCTGAAAGACCGGAGTACCCTATTGATTTTGTCGGCGATTATCCTGATGTAATAATGGAAGGGCAAGCTGATACATTTTCGGTTCCTGCTGGAGGATTCTCCTCGGTTTATATAAGAGTCGGGATTGACAAGGAAGTTCCTGCCGGACTATATTCCGGTCAGATGGAAATTGCAGCAAAAGACTCTACTTATAAGGTGGATATGTCATTAGAAGTGAAAGATTTCACACTGCCGGTCACGATTTCTATAAAAGTGATCTTCTCCTTTTTTGAATCATTTTATGCAAAGTGGTATGACTATAAATCGCTTTCCGATGAACAGAAGATGCGGATTTATGACTTTCTCTTGAAGTATAGAATTACCCCGAACAATATTTATGCTTCCGATATTTATCCCGAATTGAAATTTCTACCTGAACTGAAGAAGAAAGGAGCGAACTTTATTACGTTAGGATACTTGGCTGAAAAAGGGAAGGTGGACCGGAAAAGACTGGATGAAATAATCGACATTTACCGGGACAGAATCGAAACCGTTACTCAGGCGGGTTTTGGAGACATGGCGTATTTATATGCTTATGACGAATTGGGAGAACACTCCAAGACAGAAAAAGTCGCGAAGCAGATTATGGCAGAAATGAAAAAAACATTTCCCAAGCTTAAATCCATTCAGACCTCTTATCCCTATCCGAATTTGCTGCCTTTTTTCGATGTTTGGGTACCGTTATTTAATTATCCGGTCTCAAGTGGTAATAAAATGCAAGAGCTCAAAAAATCAGGCAAGGAATTCTGGTGGTATACCGCGGACAATCCCACTAAACCGTTTCCTAATTTCTTCCTTGATTATCCGGTATTCGATAATCGAATTATTTTCACCTTGAGCTATATGTATGACATGGGTGGAGTACTTTACTGGTGTATCAATCGCGAATGGGCTACGAATATGGACATCAAGGGACTGTGGCCGGAGAAATCCTGGAAACCATATATTTTCGGTGCCCATAATAACAAAAGAAAATTCTCAAATGGCATGGGCAATTATGTTTACCCCGGAAAAGACGGACGGATTCTGCCGTCCTTACGTCTGGAAAACTTGCGCGATGGAATCGAGGATTATGAGTATCTGGCAATGCTAAAAGAATTGACCTCGGAATTGACTAAACAAAAACCAGAGAGTAAACTTATTGCAGAGGCGGAAAAGTTGCTGAAGGTTCCAACCTCAGTAGCAGTAGCGGTTAACGATTATTCTGGCAATCCTGCTAACCTCCTGCAATATCGTAAAAATATTGCAAATATGATAGTAAAAGTAAAAAATCAGCTCAAAAAAGGAGATTGAATTATGCAAACTCATCAAGTTGCATTTACCCGCAGACATCAAAATTTCACACTCATCGAACTCCTCGTTGTGATAGCCATCATCGCTATTCTAGCAAGCATGTTATTGCCTGCGCTTAATAAGGCGCGTGAAGCTGCGAAAAGAATCACCTGTGTGAATAATCAGAAACAATGCACTTTGGGCTCATTGGCATATGCCAACGACTACAATGATATATTGCCGCCCGTTATGGTCTCTGGTTATAATCTTCTTCCAGGAGGATCTACCGAAGCCCGATGGTTTGGTTTTATCAATTATTTGGGTTATGTTCCAAACATTATGAGCGGAATCTGCCCAACAAGAAATGACAGGGTGTTGAGTATCTCCGACGTTGGAGTCAAAATTGGAGCAACACAACCCTATAGCTATGGTTATAACGTATTAGTTTACTGGGATGACTCAAAAACCACCGCTGAACAGGATGTATGGGCCACTAAACTTTCACAAAAAAGAAACCCTTCAAAAATCATCTACTGTGGAGATAGCACATATTATACTACATGGAGTGGACTCAATCGCTGGGTATTTGGTCATTTAATGGTCTGGTATAAACCGGGATCTACATCGGAACGCGCGGTACATTTGAGACATGACAATGCTGCCAATAACGCGTTTATAGATGGACATGTGGAAACATTGCGTCGTGGAGAATTTAAACAATATGGAATATCTGGCGGATGGTCGATGGACTATCAGGCTATTGATTTGTAAACGAATGGAGATTAAATAAAAAATGTTGAGAATTATAAGTCCTGCGGAAGCGGCTCAGAGGGGAGAGAACGATGAGGATTTTATCGTGAATTTCTATTGGCGGTGTTGTCCGATGCTTGAGCGTATCAGCGAAGATATAAAAAATAATTGCTGCGGAAAGTTGTGTTCATTACGCTTTACCTGGAGTCGTCCGAAAAACAAAACGGCTTCGGCGGAGGAGTTTCTTAATAAGGTGTTGCCCGCCGCGCTTGACGGCGCACGAACCCTTGCCGGGGCGGAAATACGCGCTTTGCATGTGGAAAAAGTCCCGGGCGAAAATAACTTGTTCGCGCTGGCTCAATTCGCTAATGGCGTGGTGGCGGAACTGGAGCTGAACGAATGTCTCCCGCTGTCCATGCCGGACACGTGTTTCATCAAAGCTAATTTCACTAACGGACATATCACCAATCAGCCCATTGTCGGGCATTTCAACGAGGAGGGCGCGATACTTGCCAATGACGACAGTATGCAAACGCTTATCTTTGAACAGTCGGAAACCTGCGGCAGCGTGATTGAACAAATGCAGACACGTTTTCGCATGTTGGCGGAGAAAAACGAAATTCCCGCCGGAAAACAGGGCGCGGACGAAATCATGCGTTGGATAGAAAACGCTTTGGAGGATAGGAAGAGATGAGTAGTAAACTGAAGATAATGGTTGCCGGAACTGCTAATCCGCACATTCCAGCATATTTGCGTGGAGCCGGACGGGACGTAAGCATGGTGGAATTGGTGGCGGTATCGGATTTTGACGCCGTCAGGCTGGACGGCGCACGGGAAATAGTCAAAGACCGTCCAGGAGTGAAATTTTATTCGAATTATCTTGAGATGTTCGCGGCGCATCCAGAGGTGGAAGCGGTGATAATCGGCAGTGATAACATTCATCATTTGGAGATGTTCAAGCAGGCGGTGGCGCGTAAGTTGCATATCTATATGATGAAGGTCATATCTATGAACGAGGACGAATGCAACGAAATGATTGAGATTGGCAGAAATTATGACCGCGTGATACAATGTGAGTTGGAACTGCATTTTCGTCCGCAGTTCAAGCAGGCGCGGGAACTGGTGCGCTCCGGCGCGCTTGGAGATATAAAGTCGATATACTTGACCAATATTTCGCAAAGCCCCTGCAATTATTTTCCCAACTGGGGCACGCCGGAGTTGTCTTACGGCAGCAAAGTGGCGATACGCCCGGGCGCGGATTATTATCGCGGTGGTGCCATCACCGATCATCCGCATCCCTATGACCTTATCCGCTGGATATTTAACCGTGAATTTCGCACGGTTTCCGCCATGAGCGCGCCAAATCAGCGGCAGCATCTGGCGGTGGAAGATCATGCCGCCATTACCGGAGAACTGGATGACGGAGTAAAATATTTTATCAATCCGTCTTATACCAATTTAGAGGAACACGTCCCGGCACGGCGGTTGTTGTGGCCGAAGTCGCTGGAGTGTAATCTGAAGATCACCGGTACAAAAGGCTATTACGCGGCTGATTACTTTGACCGTCATGCGTACGTGGTGGGCAACAATTGCGCGTCGCCGGACAGGTTGATCGTGAACGGTACGCCGGAGTTGAAAGGACATCCTGACGATTCCCTGATCGGCAGTTTTGTCGCCACTATAGCCGGACGGCGCGCGCGTCCCGAAACGACGCTGGAAGACAGTTTCGCTGCGATCAGAGTGATGAACGCGGCATATGCCTCCATCTATACCGGAAAAGTAGTCGAGCTCTAATAATACCCGGGCGGCTTAAGCAATGGGCTTAAGTCGCCGGAAAACTTTTATTTGGTTTTGCGAAACATACGGCAGTTTTTTTGATGCCGCATTTCTCTGCTGTCCCCGGATGAAAAAAGGCAGAAACTCTGTATTGCCAAGATTAGCTCCTCTTTTTCGATGTGTATCACCTCAATGGCACACCCCAAAAGCAGCGCTAAAATGGTCGAATGATGAATGCTGGCTGATTAGTCACAGGATGGAATATAACGTCCGCCTGGATGCCCGCTGTGAAATTTTAGAAAATAGCGCGGTCTATTATACAACGTCTCCGTATCATGCGGGAATGGGAACAGTTCCTTGCCATCGGATGATTTTAATAAGTCTTTTCTTACATAAAATGCATTGGAACCGGTAATATTGGTAGCCACCAGCTCGTAGCCCAGCTCTTTAGCCAGATCATCAATTGACTGAAGAGACATACCCTGATTATCAGTTCCGTCCCATACATAACTCGCATCATAAGGAAGACACCATTTTGTTGGAGGAGGAAACTTCGCATTATACTCTGCAACAATCACACGGGGATTGATACAGTTTATTGCTTTCAGTACGTGAAGGTCGTTACCATCAATATCAACACTAAGCAGGTCGATCTCTCCTTCAAAAGTTCCACCGATTAGTGAATTTATGTTATTACAGTCAACTAGAGAGTTATGCAGGGTAAGCATATTAGAATCGATGACAACCTTATAGTTTTTCCTGATAGTTTTACAAGATACCGGGTTGCCGTCGATCCATAGCCCTTTCCAGCCCTGTCGAAGCAGAAATGCTGTATTGTTTTCATTGCCGTGACCAACTCCAAATTCAACAAAGGTGTTATTTTCTATGCCAATCCGGTTGAAAATCTCTCTGATGATTCCGTCTTCTTCATTTTGCGAATATACTTTAAATCCATAATGTTCCAGACGTCCGGAAGGTATTTCTTTTAACAATTCGCGGACTTCACGCTCTGACTCTATAAGGTTAATGCTTTTTGAACCGAATTGTTCGATGACCTCTGCTAGAAACCATATTATTTTTCTTTTGAGATAAGATAACATTAATTTAAATCCTTCATTTTAATTCACTGAATACTATAATTTCTTGAGAGTACCGAGTTTTTGACTATCCAGAGTCAGTTTCTTTGTTCATTAGTTTAGCATATTCAATAGACTTATCAATTAACACTGCACGCAACTCCTTGATTTTTTTGTGATTTTCTGTTTTCACTTTTACCTTTGCTTAATTGGCGTCGCTTATATATCCGGTCCGGTCGCGTTAAAGAGCCGGGGCGCATGTCTCCCAATTCGCAAAACTCAAAAAAAGTTAAATAGTTATCCAGACGATTTTTTGATTGGCAGTTTTATCGCCACCATAGCCGGACGTCACGATCAAAGTAATGAATCCATTTATACCGGAAAAGTAGTCGAGCTTGAATAATACCCCGGTGGCTTAAGCTGCCGGAAAACTTTTATTTGGCTTTACGGAAATTGCCGGGAGTGGTGTTCATATGCTCGCGAAACATACGGCAGAGGTAGTTGCTGTCGCAAAACCCGCATTCCATGGCAACCTCGCCGAGGGTAAGATTGGTGGCAAGGAGCATCTCTGCCGCCTTTCTTAGTCTCAATTGCAATAGATATTCAACCGGAGTGTTGCCGGTAGCCAACTTAAATTTACGGAACAGGTTGCGTTTAGACATCTTCGACGCCGTTACCAGCTCCGGAATACCTATATTGCGTTTCAGATTACGGTTCATGAACGCAATAACGTCTCCGATTACAAAACGGTATTGGTGTTCCGGCGTCATAATGGCTTCATGACGCGCCAGATATACGATTATTTCCATAAACAGCGCCATGCTGAGAAAAAAGTTGCCGGGTTTGAGCCCCATCAGCTCATCCATTAGATTTTTTATAATCTCATACACTCTAACCATATCCGCTTCGTTCAGATGCATCACCGGCGCGCAATGTGAAGGCATGGGAACCGAACCGTCAATCGGGAAAAATTTGTGGAACATCGGCAGGGCATAGCCGTCGAGCACTGGAAGCGACAAGGTCAAGGGGTCGTAAACGATGTTCACCATTTCCATATCACCGGTCTGGTCATAGGCGTGGCTGACGCCGGGATGAAGCACCAGAATATCACCCGCGCTTACTTTGCAACTTTCCTCGCCGATTATATGAGTGGCACTTCCTTGCAATATTATGACGATTTCAGAGAACTCATGATTATGGAAAAGACGCTCGTCATGGGTGCCTTTTTCGACGTATTCCACCCATATGGGAAGACGTTCCGGCTTAAAGTATCGAAACATGTCGGCGGTATAGAAATTTCTCATAATGGCACTATTATACTATAACTTGGCACTAATGTCAAGGAATTATGCATTGCCAGCGTCTATAATTGTTACTGTAATCCAATAAATATAATATGGAGAAAAGGGATGTCGTCGAAACAACATTTTGCTTACCGATCTTTCTGGCCGGAGCTGGAAGCGGTTCGGGATTTCATGCATGCCGGAATTGACACGATCTGTATATTTCCGGCAAATACAATGAATTCACTGGGCGAGCCATACTGTAAATACCCTGCCAACTGGCTTTGGTTTAACCGCTATGATTTCAGCGGACTGGATAGCCAGATAGCCGATATACTGAATGTCAATCCCCGTGCCGAACTGTTGTGCATGATAGATCTCAATTCCCCCGCCTGGCTGTCCCGTCAGCTCAGTTTGATGCATGAATGTGCCGACAGCTTTACTCAGTTGAGCATGGCGTTGAGTCTGCCTGAATGGAAACGCCACACCGCGGATTACCTGCGGGCTTTTTTGTCCTATGCCGAAACGCATTATGCGCATATCATCAAAGCTTATATTCTCGCCTGCGGGCATACCGACGAATGGCTGGATCACAGCGGTGGCGCGACCGGCAAAGCCAAAGCGGAAGCATATCGCAGGTGGAGGAAAGACAGGATGCTTGCCGAGGAGGCGGTTCCTGACTCGCTAGAATTGGACTGCGCCAGCTTCGATGAATTCCTCTATAATCCTGACAGTCAGAAAAATGTAATTGATTACTGGCATTTTTCCAATGAACTGGTTGCGGATACAATTCTGGAATTTGCCGAAGTTGCTCGCGGACAAATCAGAGCGGAAGCGGAAGTGGGCGTGTTTTATGGTTATGTGATGGACAGAATCGGGCCGGTCAGGAGCGGTCATGCCGATTATGAACGGGTACTGGCATCGCCGGACATTGATTTCTTTATTTCCCCGGGAACTTATTGCGATCGCGAGATCGGCGGTGGCAGTGGCTTTCTGACCGTCTCCGGCTCGGAGCGCCTGGCTGGCAAAAAGCATATGCACGAATGCGACCAGCGTACACATACTTATAACCGCAACCTCTCGGAATCCGTCAAACTGGAATTCCCCTGCTGGCCGGACACCGCTTCGGACATCGCCGGGACGAAACGCGAATTCGCCCTCAGTCTGATAGAAGGCAGTTCGCTATGGTGGTTCGACATGTGGGGAGGTTTTTATAAAGAGCGCGAACTGCTGGACAATCTCGCGGCAATGAAAAAACTATGGGATCGTCTGAGCAATCAACCATATAAATCAGTAGCACAAACTGCTCTGATCGTTGATCCTGACAGTCTGTTCTATATGCTCCAAAGCTCAACCCGCCAGAAGGATTTTTCACTCAATGCCAGAAAGCAGCTCAATCGGCTGGGAGCTCCTTATGACGTGTTCTCATTGAACGACGTTCCCCGTATTGAAGATCTTGACCGCTATCGTTTTATCATCTTTTCCGTGCCGCTGGAAATAAACACGACAAAGGCGGAATTATTGCGTAAGCATCTGCTTAATGGTAACCGTTGTGTTCTGTGGTTATACGCTCCGGGGATCAGCGATGGATTCACACTTGACCAATCAAGGGTAGGCGAATGGACTGGAGTTGAATACGGCACGCCCGGCTTGCAGGTCAAACAGATGGGAACATGGACGTCCGCGTATCTGCATCGTCCTGCTGAGTTGACCCCGTTGATGTTGAAAGATTTGGCTCAAACCGCCGGAGTGCATCTCTACTGCGAGGACGAACTGCCGGTATTCGCCAATGACCGGCTGCTTGCCATCCATTGCGGAAACGGCGGCACTAGAGAAATAACTTTGCCTTGCACTGCGACATGCGTGAAGGAATTGTTTAGCGACGTAACCGCCGTGAAAGACGGCAATATTTTTCGCTGGGACTTCAACTCCCCGGATACCGTTTTGTTTGAAGTAATCCAATAGTTAATTAACCATGAACACATGGAGGTTAATGCAATGAACCGCAGATCAAAGTATGGAAATTTCACACTTGTGGAACTCCTCGTAGTGATAGCCATCATAGCTATTCTGGCGTCAATGTTGCTTCCTGCCATCAACCGGGTACGGAGCACCGCCAAATCAATTTACTGCACCAATAACCTTAAACAAATCGGCACCGCTCAGGCGATGTACACTTCCGACGCTCAGGACTGGATAATTCCATGTGCGCAACGGAGGGATTTTAATTACATGGCTTTCGAGATATTATCGGGCGTAAAAGGGAATGGCGGCAAACTGCAAGAATACGTAAATTACGGTGTCCAGTATTACGGACGCAACACTCCCAAAGGAACGTTCTTATGTCCGGGCGAACCCGTGAGTTACAGTGATTTCGCCTATACCCAGTATTGCTTCAATGTATTTCTGACCGGGTATCAGAATAATGTCGGCTGGGTTTATCCCGCTCACAAGCTGTCAGCGGTGAACTCACCTTCTCAGGCTATATTCGCAGGCGATAATGAACGCACTACAGAATGCGTCCTTGATTCCTTGACCCGGGTTGCATTCCGGCATGGAGGAGTAAACCCGGTAAATAGCAGCGCGACACTGGGGACAGGTGCCGCAAATATGGTGTACATGGATGGTCATGTCGAAAGCCACAAGGCCAATGTCCTGCAGTATATAGCCGGATATTCATCTACGACCATGTTTCTCAAGAAGGGATACCGGGAATAAACTTTCGGTCTATGCCCGGAATAATATTTCCCATAATTAGTTATAAACCCCAAAAACACCACAAGGGAGATTTGTACTCAAATGAACAACTTCAACATCAAACGGTTACTTATCGTGAAAAAATTATCGTTCCGGTCAAAAGCCTTTGCCCGGATTGTCGTCCTGCTGCTATGGCTGTGCATCTACGGTCAAACGGCAATCGCAGAGGACATAGATTTATCAAAATTCCAACCTTTACAGGATACGCTGGTCATTGACGAAAATTTTAACTCCGGCTCGGATGGATGGACTTTGGGAAAAGCGTTCTCCATCAGCCCAACCGGTGGCGTTACCGGATCTCCGGCTCTGTGCGTCGAGTGCAAAGAAGGCAATGTCCCCAGCGCCATGCGTCCCATTAAAGTCCGACCCGGCGGCATATATAATGTGTCCATACATTATCGGGGCGAGAACATCAAGCAAAAAAACAACAGTAAATAGAGTTTCCTGAAAAAGTCGTCATACACAAAATCTCATTACGTGCCAGCGTCGGATGCCATTTCCTGAGGCCGATATTGACT
>JAFGXT010000074.1 GCA_016936495.1 Victivallales bacterium | reverse complement strand
TACATCAACCGTGTTCGTCTGATTAATTTTCATAATTTTGTCAACGAGACAATTGAGATTAAAAACGGCGGGCACTTGTTTCTTTTGGGAGATAACGGCTCGGGCAAAACCACAGTTCTCGATGCAGTGCACTATGTGCTCACAGCCGGAGAATCAATGGAATTCAACTCAGCCGCACGCGTTGCGGGAACCCGCGACGGCGGACGCAGAGCCCAGGGCTTCATCACCCGCTATAATGTTGACACCGGGCACATAAACCCGAATGGAGGAGTCACTTACGCCGCACTGGAAATATCAGGACGCAATGGAAAAGTGTCCACCATCGCCATCGGCATGTCGGTCGCCTCACCCGATGAAAATCTAAAACGCTGGGGTATCGTCCGCGAATGCCCGCTCGAAGAAATACCCTTTCTGGTAAATGGTAAAAACGGCGTCCGCCCGCGCAACGGCGCGGAAATGAAACGCGCACTAAAAAGCAGTGGCTTCTATGGTCAAATCGGGGCATATAAATCTCAGATCGCCGAACGCTTCACCGGCGGACAGGCGATGTTTCGCGATTATTGCAATTTTCTATCCATGGGCAAAGCATACCGGGAGATCGTCGCGCATTCGTCCGACTACCATGCCCTGTTCAAACGTCTGCTGCCTCAACCCGGAGCGGATATTTTCGAGCGTATCATCGAATCACTTAAAACACTCGACTCCAGCCGCGGAGATATGGAAAACCTGCGAAGCAAATACGAATACGTCAGCCGGCTCAACTCCATGCGCTGCGATATTGCAGAACTGTTACAAAAATCAGAACTTTATGACGCCGTCGCGGCTCAGGTCAAACACACCCTCGCCGGACAAACGCTGAACGTAAAACGCGAAAAACTCGGACAACTCACCCGGGATGAGCAGGAACTTACCGACGCTCTTGCCACGCTCAAAGACCGGGAACAACAACTTTCTGCCGAATTAGATGACCTGAAAAGTCAGGACGCCTCCGGCATACTCAGGCAGGAACAAGAATTGCGCAGCCGCATCAGAGTGCTGAAAAATAAATTTACACAAGCGGAAAAAACCTCAGATTCGGTCAGTGACAATATAGATGAACTCAAGAAAAACGTCCTGAAACTTGATAAAAAAATAAACGTGGCCCTGAAGGACGCCTTGGCGTCGCTTGCGGAATTCAGTTCTCAACTCAAATTTTCCAGCTCCGAACTCATGGCGTCACTGGAAGACGTGATCCATTCCAAAGAACCGGAAAATAAAATCGACAAAATCCCATTTTCACAAGTGCTGGATAAAGCTTCAAGCGAACAACTTCGCCTCAATCGACAAAAGCACAGTTGCGAAACCACCCTCGAAAATCTCCTTGAAACCGAAGAAGAACTTAATATGGAAATAATCGCCCTTGAGCGTTCGCCGGAAGCCGAACCCGAAGTGCGATACTTTGCCGAAGCGGTCAAGGAAATAAATAACGCGGTTATCGACGCCACCCCTATATATAAAGGTTTGGAATGGAAGAAAAACACCGATTTCTACCTCAGAAGCGCCGTTGAGGAATTCATCGGGCAGCAGATTCTCGGTACAATACTGGTGGCAGAAGAAGATTATGAACGCGCCGCGGATATTATTTACAATGAATTTCCCGGCATAAGAATAGCCAAAGTCAGCGAAAAAGATAAGGCTCCTAAAGAATTTCTGACCTGGGCGGGAAAAATATTTGATCTGAAAAAATCCGACGCCTTTTGCCTCTACGCGCTATCGCGAGAGCTCCAGGCGGACGGCTTCCCTGAATTTCAGGAATACGATAATTTCACCAGCGTTACTTTCCGTGGGCACTCATGCAGTCTTATCGGTTATGAACCCTGCCTCATTGGCAGCGAAATACGCCGCGAGGCACAAGCTGCTAAACTTAAAGAACGTCAGGATGAACTCAAAGGCGTCAGCAAAGACATAAAGGAACTTCAGAACGAGATAAAAGATTCGTCTAAAAATCTCTCCCTCCTCAACAAATTTACCAGCTCCTTTGACTCGATGTTGAAGAATATTCAGACCATGAGCCGGGAACTGAGCACCTCCAGAATAACCGTAAAACACAAAGAGGAACTCGGCAAAAGCGAAGGCCGCCGCTCACGCGAGCTCGCCCGCGAACTCGAAGACAGCGAAAACCGTCTAAAACAAATACAGCAGATCATTAAAAAACAAAATCTGCATGAACTCGATAAGAAGATCGGTCAACTCAGCACAGAGATGAGTTCATGCCGCGAGGAACTGGAAAAAGCGCTTTCCGGAAAAATCCGTACAGAACAACAGCGAGAAAGGCTTGCCACAGAATTACAGCAGGAGGAAGAACAAGTTGCTTCTGGAGAAAAAGCTCTGAGTTCTTTAATAAACAAACTGCATGAGAAGTATAATATCGAAGATCCTGCCGGGTATATCGCAAAACTGCGCTCGGAACAACGCTTGCGTACCGTTACCGATGCTCTGTCTTCAGCCGAATTTTTCCGCTCCGACGCTTTTCGTAAACAAGGATTGCTCCGGGCGGAGATAAATAATCCGGCTTTCGCTGGAATATGGGCGTTTTATTATGATGAAGAGACTAATAATGTTTTTGATCGCGGCAACACCTCCGTCAGCGACATAGAACTGCGCCAGCGTCGCCATCTGGAGGAACAACAAACGCTCATCAATGAGAAAACGAGTGAGCTGTTTACGAAAATCATTGTAACTGAACTTGTTACTTATCTCAAAGAAAAACAGAGCCGCCTTAAGGAAATGGTCAAAAGCATAAACCGCTTGCTCGATGGACGCATGTTCGGAAATAATTTGTACCGCTTCCAGATTTCTCCGGTTGAAAAATATAATCGCCTTGAACAGATCATCGCACGCTATGCCTTTTATGACAGCGCCTCGGAAAATGATCTGCGTAACTTCTTCGAAGATCACAAAGAAGAAATAGTCGCCACCGAAGCCGGCGAGGTGCCGGAAATACTCGACTACCGTAACTGGTATCATTACGAAATGAAAGTCATCACGCCTGGCAACGACGGCAAGGTCATGGATCGTCATATCAAAAGTATCGGTTCCGGCGGGGAACAGGCGGTGCCCAATTATCTACTCATCCTGACTATCGCCCATTTCCTTTATCATGGATCTGATATAAAACTTTATACCTTGCTGTTTGACGAAGCTTTTTACGGCATCGACGCTCAGCGGCGTGACCAGTTGATGGGGTTTGCTTCTGATCTTAACCTGCAACTGTTTGTGGCGTCTCCGGATCAGGACGGGGTCAAACGAGAAATAGCCTGCTCAACCTCGATGCTGGTGGTGAAGGACAAAAATTATGACGTTCACCTGTTCCCCTTCCACTGGAGTAATCCCGAGATCGAACGTCAGGGCGAACTCTTTGTCGAAAATGAAGCTGCCGAACAAACCGTCGGCTTTACCCGCGAGCTCGACAGTGCCTGAAAGCATTATTTTACCAAGCATTGAGATAACGTTGTAAAAAAAATGGAAGCCGCGAAGTCAGCCATTACGACTCCATTTTTAAGACTGAAACGTCATCCCTCCCGGGGAGCGTTAAAGTTATTCTGCGCCATGGTCGCGGGGAGAACCGTGACGGGCATAGATATAATTTATACTGCTGACCAGTTTCGGCATGGTCGCCTCGTGCGATAGATAATCGTATGCCTTGCGGTAATTATGCTCCACCAGGTCATAACGGGCGTCCGGATCAAGCATAGTGTCCGTCCAGTCAAAATAACGCCGCATGAACGGGTGATCAAAATACTGACTGGGCTTATACTCGCCGCTAGTCTCTATCTCTTTGACCGCGTCAGACAATGCTCCGAAATCCACTCCGTGAGTTCTTATGCCGGTTTCTGCGGTCAAAGGTTTGTAGGAGTTAAGATTGTAATCCATGAAAAAAGGTATACATTCACGCGCCATTTCGTTAAGCGCGTTTTCCCAGCCGCCCGCGCTGCTGGCGATGACGCCGATACTTTTACAGGCCGAGAGATTTTCATACACCGAATCCAGCGTCTCCAACGTAAAAGCTTCCCCCAGATGATAGTATGGCAATCCAATCAATTCAGCGAATTTCAAACTATCCAGAAAATAGCTTTTATCGTCGACATTCGGATGAGTTACCACAAAAGCCACATCACATTGCCTTGCCTTGCCGTATTCCATCGCCGCGAGCATGGCTTCCTTAAGCCGCTTACGATATACCGGACGCACCGGAGACAGAAAAAATACGGTGTCCTTATCCACCTCGCCAGTGCAATAGCGATACGATTTCTGAGTGGTCTTGAGACGACGGTCAGCCATAAAATCCATGAAAATCTTTTTGGGATATTTTCTGATTATCGGCTCCCGTGAGACAAATTCCAGAAAATCGGGTATCTCGAAAACGTGATCGCCGGGAATATTATATTTGCTGATAAAGTTCTCCCGCTGAGTCGGGTTCAGCACAATATGATACAGATTGTCCATATTAAACGGTCCGCCGGAGTATTCCTGATCTGGTCCGAACGCGGAAATCAGCGGCAACAAATGCTTTTTGATACGGTTGATCTTCTCCGGCCGTTCAGCGTCTGGATCGGCTGAATGACTGATAAAGGCACGCTGAGGATATTTTTCAATAAGCTCGCGAAGTGCGACCGCCGCCGCCGGGTGCGCGTGCCTGAGCGATATAAGATTATATATCAACACCGGAGTGTTGTATTTGATGCTTTGCAGTATGGCGTCAATTCGGCTTTTGATCTTTTCCTTGTGCCCTTCAAACAGACGCAACCATTCTTCATCGGAGATTATCGCGACGTCATCGGTTTCCGAGCCGGAGACAAACTGATTGGCAAACAGCAGTTTTGAATGTTTATTGTGGAAATCCAGCCGCGAAATGATCGTCTGCTTATGCCCGATAGGGTTGGTGGTGGCGAATTTCGTTTCGCATCTTCCGGTGATGACATGGACATTTATGTCCAGTTTGTTCAGCAGCCGCCGATACTCTCTGGCCTGAAGCGCTACGCCATCAAGCCCTCCGGTGCGCATGATAATCACCGGGTACGTCAGATTTGTTTCCGAATTATGCAGAATCATTATAACAGGATTCCAGATTTTAATTAACAATTATAACTAAGTGTTGTATTTTAGGGGGGCGAAGGGCATAAAGCAACCCTGCAAACACAAAATTACAGAAAAAACATGTCCGGCTCAGGATGCGAGCCAATTATAATACAGTCATTAAATTTCTGAAAAAGGCACAAAAAAACCAGTGCTGGCTGGAGAGTCACCTTGCAGCCAGCACTGGCTCTCACCCAAACCCAGGTGAAAGAGTGTAAAATGCTATCGACTAATCGTCTTTATTATTCATTCCTAATGCGTTAAGCAAATATTGAGAAGATCTTTGAATCGTACTTACAGATTCTTCCATAGAAGCGTAATGCCGCCACAGACTTACTTCATAAGTCTCCAGATCTTTATTCATTTTTTCTATCTTATCTTCTAGACGAATTGTATCATCAACAATACCTGACATCTTCACGGTAAGACCGCCGACTTCAATTTTTTGAAGATATGCCACATATTCTGACAGTTGACGTGTTACCCCGTCATTATCCCGTTGATCAGAGCTGCTGCCGTAACCTCTGAAAAGAGTGGATACTTCCTGAAAATTATTTTCCAGAGCATCCTGCAATTTATCCATATCGACAATCTTGATCTCATTTTCTTTACCATCAGTCCATATACCGCAGTCGTAAAGGGTCTTGATTGTTTCGTTTTTCTCAATGCTCTGGGTTAATATGGCACGGCTCTGGGTAGGAATCTGTGAAGCCAGTCTGTCGCCTTGCAATGGTCCTATCTGATCCGGGTCATTAATATCAGAAATAGCGGTCTGCTCAGCCAAATATTCCATTAGTTCGTTATACGCGGTAATAAAGCTTTCTATCGCGGCGATGGTTGACTCAGTGTCCTGCTCTATGGTTATTTTTGAAGTGCCGGTATCGGTAAAGTTCAGTGTAACTCCGCTTATCAGAGTACTTACACTGTCATTTTTTGAGGAAGTCACCGGGATACTGTCAACTGTCGCCAGAAGGTCTTTGCCGGTGGCGGTGGCGCCGTCGGTAAATCCAAGATCAGCAAGCGCGGTTCCGGAAGTTGAAGTTATAGTAAATGACTTATCCGCTCCGGAAGAGGAACTCTCTATTACCAGAGTTGTACCGATTATACGAGACTCAACACCGGTGTCCTCTTTTGAGTCATTGATTTTATTCATTATATCTTGAAGAGAATCTCCTGTCTCCACCGTGATTTCCGCAGTGCCGTCATTCCCGGCTATAGAAAAAGAACCGGAATAATTCAAAACGTCTTTAGCCGAAGCCTGAACGGAACCGTTCATGTTCGCCTCATCCGCAAGCTGGGAAACACTGACTGTATAAGTGCCATTGCTGGCAATCGCTCCGGTTACATTACCGGTAACTACTGTGCTGAAAGTGGAAGAAAACGTTTTTTCCGACCAGGTGGTGAAAGAGTTTAGACTGGTCAGCGACGCAGACAGATTACTAGTGCCAAGATCGACTTCTGACCATATTTCATAGAGCTCATTGTTTTCCTCCACCTTCTCTTCGAGAGTGGTGATCGGCACTTTGCGAGCTTCAATGAGGGCTTTGATAATGGACTCAGTGTCAAGTCCTGAAGCCAAACCTGATATTCTTAATGTCATTTTCGTTCACCGTCTATTATCAATATGGTTTTAATTTAATGTTACGATTGACAAATGAAGCAGAAGCCGTGCCAATTGTTTCGCAGATACGCTTTTTTATCGATTTATTCTCATCCAACAGCATGTAAAATTGCACTGTTAACCTCAGAAATCCATAACCATAGTCATGACCGAAACTGATTGCGTCTGTTTCTGATTTTATACATCTAGGCTTATTGAGCAATAATCATACCGGGGCGTTTTTTCCGACATCAGTATATGACTGTGAAAAAAATGCCTGTTTTAACGACACAGTGTAGACAAAAAAGACGGAGCCCACTTGAAGTTTATCTTATTAATGGTAATTTCAATTATGGCAATTCGGAGAGACTTTATGGAGCGATTGGGAAAAATTATTATAACGATGGCGATCGCTGCATTTATGCTCGGCGGCTTATGGCTTACGCTGCGCAAAGATACCGCGCCCGAGGGCACTGTGCCATTGAACATGAGCGCATCCCACTCGCTTTCAGAAGAACAGATCAAGCTTTACAACGAAATACATCCTGACACCTGGTTGCGCCTCACTCCCGGCGCGGGCAACGTCATGGAAATACTCACTCAGACCGCCGCGGGCGCAGGCCCCGACCTCATCGGCGATATTGATGAGAACAACATCCTCACATACACTAATGCCGGACTGTTCGCGGATTTAAACGCCATGTTCCCGGATGCCGCCCTGTCCGACACACTGGAGGAACATGTCAGAAACAGCCTCTCGATACCTCAGCTCGATTCCAAAGGAAAACTTAAAACCATACTCGCGGCTTACCCCGCCAGCGTACAATACTTATTCATTATATATAATAAAAATATTTTTGACCATGCCAATGTCCCTTATCCATCCGAAGACCTTCTGTGGGATGAATATATCGACAAGGCGAAAAAACTGAC
>JAFGXT010000073.1 GCA_016936495.1 Victivallales bacterium | reverse complement strand
TTGTTCCTTGGTCAGAATTCCACTTTGACCGAGCGCGTGAAAGTCCGGGACGATGCTTTGCGTAAATATGTGGCGCGAACCATCCATGACGTTGGCGACGGCAGTAAACATATTATTGAAACTCAACAGTTTCAGGAATTGTTGCGCATGTATAATCAAAATTTGAAGCAGAATGTGCTTGATCCATTTGTTTCTAACGATAATTTCCGTCGTGCCATAAAGGATTTTGATACCACCGGTTTTAAAAATTATGACTACCGGATTCGCAAAGAAGTGGAATTTCTTATGCGTAATCTGAAGTTTAAATTCGGTTACAATGACGAGGGCGCGAAAGCGATATGCATATATGCGATAGACAACAAACTTGCCGATCGCTATAACTGATTGACGGGAATATGACTTTGCTCCTTGCAAAATCTTCGCAGTATAGTTATAGTTAACCCGGTATGCGAGCCATAATAATAACCGGAGGTGTTTATGCTGTTGGGGTTTGTCAGTCTTGGTCCGTTGGAGATATTATTGATATTCCTGGCGGTGTTGCTGTTGTTTGGACCAAAACGTATTCCAGATATTGCCCGCGCTTTGGGCAGGGCTTCACGCGAATTCAAAAAAGCCAAGGATGATATTGTTAAATCAGCCGGCGAGCTTGCTGATACGGCGGAAAAAGACGCTGAAGGCAAAGATGACGCGGGAAATGGAAAATAGCTTTTCATATGGAAACTGATACACTTCCGTTCCCCTTGTTTGAGCAGCTGGAGGCTTTTCGCCGGGTGCTCATAAAAATACTGCTATGCGCGGTGGTGATTTTTCCTGTCGCTTTTTATTTTGCGCCGGAAGTATTCGAACTTATGGTGAAGCACGGTTGTCCGCCTGGATTCTCTCTCAAGTATTTCTCTCCTTTTGAACCGCTCATTGTCAGAATCAAAACCGCGGCGGTCATGACTGTATTTGCCGGTATGCCGTATATGGCATGGCAGTTGTGGGGGTTCGTCGCGCCGGGTTTGTATCGTGATGAAAAAACTTTCCTTGGCGCACTGTGTCTGGGGTCATGGGCAATGTTTATTCTTGGTGGAGCTCTGGCATTCAGATTTATTTTACCCTTGATGATGGATTTTTCTTTATCTATGAGTTCTGACACGCTTAAACCGGTGATTGGTTTTCAGGCGTTTGCGGGTTTGTCCGGCATTTTGATCGCGGGTACCGGGATAATGGCGCAGTGTCCGATGGTGGTGTTTTTATTGATAAAAAGCGGAGTAGTCGGGCTTGATTCCCTAAGACGGCAACGCCCTGTAGTTGTCATCGTCATCCTGATACTGTCGGCATTGATTACGCCGCCGGATGTGATAAGTCAGTTGATGCTGGCGGTTCCCGCGTATATATTGTTTGAACTATGTTTGTTGTTCGCCGATTTTAAAATAATAAAATAATGGATATATAATGAAGACTAAAGAAGTAAAAAAGATTTCCGACCCAGTACGTCAACTTGAAAAAGTTATGCGTATTTTACGTGCTCCTGGAGGTTGTCCCTGGGATCGCGAACAGACCCATGAGTCTCTAAGCCGTTACCTGCGCGAGGAATGCGCCGAAGTGGTCGATACTGTCCTGGATAAGGATTATCCGGCTTTATGCGACGAGCTCGGCGATTTGTTAATGAATATTGTTTTCAGCAGCGTGGTAGCCGAAGAGGAAGGTTTTTTTGACTTTGACGCCGTAGCTCGTGGCAGTGTCGATAAGATGCTGCGTCGACATCCGCATGTATTTGGCGATGTCTCGGTGGAAAGTTCCGGACAGGTCGCCCTCGTTTGGGAGGATATAAAAAAAGCCGAACGTCGGCATGCCGCAGAACCCGAGTCCATTCTTGACAAAGTCCCCCGGAGTCTTCCAGCATTGATGCGGGCGGAGGAAGTTCAGAAAAAAGCCGCAAAAGTAGGTTTTGATTGGCCTGAGATCGCCCCGATTCTAGATAAAATTCAGGAAGAACTTGATGAAGTGCGTCAGGCAATGACGCATGGCGATGAAGATAAGATCGATGAGGAAATAGGTGATCTGCTTTTCGCCGTCGCCAATATCAGCCGTTTTCGTAAGCGTGCTTCAGCTGAAGATTTGCTGCTTAAAGCGGTGAAAAAATTTGAAAGACGTTTCCGGTATATTGAGAAAAATATCCGCGAACGCGGTTTAAAAATGGAAGATTGTACACTGGAAGAATTAGATTCCATTTGGAACGAAGCCAAGAAAAATGGTTTGTGATATAAAAAAGCGTCTCCGCTGTGTATAAGCACTGCGGAGACGCCTGATGATAACTACTGTTTAGAAATTACCAGCATTTTCTTGGAGTATATCCAGTATGCAGTAATTCATGTGCCTTATGACTGCCCGGCTTGCCAAGGTATTCTTCATAAAGAGCCTTGATTGACGGGTTTTCATGCGACTTGCGGATGGTTGCGTTCTGGTCATCCTGATAAATCGCTTTCAGGCGTTTTTCCAGAATGGTTGTATCCCCGTGGATATAAGGCTGTCCACCGCCGTTGAGACATCCACCCGGACATGCCATGATCTCAATGGCATGATATTGAGCTTCGCCTCTTTGGATTCTTTCCAGCAGTGCGCGGGCATTACCCAATCCTGAGCATACTGCCGCTTTGAGTTCAATGCCGGCAACATTGACCGTTGCTTCTTTGATGCCCTCAAGACCGCGAACCGCCTCGAAATCAATTTCCTTGATGTCTTTTTGAGCTATCCAGTCTGCGGCTGTACGCAGTGCTGCCTCAAGTACACCTCCGGTTGCTCCGAAGATGACCGCGGCGCCAGTGGATTCTCCCAGCGGACTGTCATATTGTGAGTCTTCAAGACGGTCAAAGATGATTCCAGCTTCCTTGATCATGTCGGCAAGCTCGCGGGTTGAGATAACTATATCCACATCGGGATTGCCGTCAGTGGAGAATTCCTCGCGTGATGCTTCGTATTTCTTCGCCAAGCAGGGCATTACCGATACAACGATAATGTCTTCACGCTTGAGACCCATTTTTTCGGCGTAGAAGCTCTTGGTTATGGCTCCGAACATCTGTTGCGGGGATTTAGCCGATGATGGCATATAAATCAATTCCGGGAACTGATGTTCCAGAAATTTCACCCAGCCCGGACAGCAGGAGGTCAGAATCGGAAGATTTTCATTTTTGGTAACACGTTCGATCAACTCGGTGGTCTCTTCCATAATAGTCAGGTCAGCCGCGAAATCGGTATCGAACACTTTGTCGAATCCCATCATTTTCAGCGCGGTTACCATTTTTCCGGTGGCGATGGAGCCGGGCTCCATGTCAAATTCCTCGCCGATAGCGATACGAACCGCCGGAGCAGTTTGGACAACTACGGTTTTGGTCTCGTCGTTGATCGCTTTCCATACGTCATACTTGTAGCTCATTTCGGTAAGCGCGCCGACTGGGCATGCCAGTACGCACTGTCCGCAGAATACACATTGTGATTCACTGAGCGGACGTAAGTCAGCCGGAGCTACTACTGCTTCAAAGCCGCGTTTTACGCCGGACAGCACGCCTACAGTTTGAACTGTATTGCAGGCGGTTTCGCAACGACGACACATGATGCACTTGTCCAGATCGCGTACGATCGAACGGCTGGACAGGTCTTTGTTATAAGTTGACTGTTCGCCTTTGTACAACACGTGGTGCAGATCCAGCTCATGTGCTAATGCCTGAAGCTGGCAGTTGAGATTTTTCTCACAGGTCAGGCAGTCTTTCGGATGATCAGAAAGCAGCAGATCCAGCATAGTCCTGCGGGCATTGATAGCACGGATTGAATTGGTTTTAACTATCATGCCTTCCATTGCCGGAGTACAGCATGAAGGCGCCAGATTGGGACGACCTTGCACTTCAACTACACAGATACGGCATGAGCCGCTCCGGTGCTCGACGTTGAAGCAATCCAGCCGGGTATGGCACAAAGTTGGAATCTTGATCCCGAGTTTATTGGCGGCTTCCAGGATGGTCGCACCCTCAGTCACCTGCACGGGCATATTATTTATAGTAAGATTAATCATTGTATTAAGTCTCCTTATATCTTGTCGATAGCATGGAATTTACATGCCTGGAAGCAGACGCCGCATTTGATGCACTTGCTCTGGTCGATCTCATGCAACTGCTTCTTCTCGCCGGAAATACAGTTGACCGGGCAATTCCTGGCGCACAGCGTGCAACCTACACATTTATCATTGATCTGATAAGAGATAAGGCTGGTACACACACCGGCTGGACATCGCTGTTCATTGATGTGTGCCAGGTATTCGTCCTCAAAGTTCTTAATAGTGGACAGTACCGGATTCGGGGAGGTCTGCCCCAGTCCGCACAGTGCGGTGTCCTTAATGGTCATGGACAAGCTCTTGAGTTTATCAAGCGTTTCCATGGTACCGCGTCCGTCACATATTTCTTCCAGCATCTCGAACAAACGTTTGTTACCGATACGGCAGGGAGTGCATTTTCCGCAGGATTCATCCAGCGTAAACTCAAGGAAGAATTTAGCCACATTCACCATGCAGTCATCTTCGTCCATGACGATCATACCGCCGGACCCCATCATTGAACCGAGTGCCTTGAGGCTTTCATAATCGATTTCGGTCTCGATCATAGATGCAGTAATACAGCCGCCGGAAGGTCCGCCGGTCTGTACGGCTTTGAATTTTTTGCCGTCCACAATGCCATCGCCGAGGGTGTAGATCATGTCTTTTAGCTTTGTCCCCATCGGAACTTCCACTAGACCGACCTTATTGATTTTGCCCGCGAGAGCGAAGACCTTGGTTCCCGGAGAACCGGCGGTACCGATAGTCTTGAACCAATTCGCGCCTTTTCTGATAATGGCGCCGATGTTGGCATAGGTCTCGACGTTGTTTACAATGGTTGGCTTCTTCCATAGTCCCTGAACTGCCGGGAACGGTGGCTTGAAAGTAGGTTCGCCGCGCATTCCTTCAATAGAATGGATAAGGGCGGTTTCTTCGCCGCAAACGAATGCGCCGGCGCCGTATTTCAGTTCAATATTGAAATCAAAGCCGCTGCCGAAAATGTTTTTGCCCAGAAGTCCGGCTTTTTCCGCCTGTTCTATCGCGATGCGCAGACGTTTGATTGCCAGTGGATATTCCGCACGGATATAGATCACTCCGGTATGCGCCCCTACGGCATAGCCGCCGATGGCCATGGCTTCCAGCACCGAGTGCGGGTCTCCCTCAAGCACCGCGCGATCCATGAACGCTCCCGGGTCTCCCTCGTCGGCATTACAGATCATGAATTTTTCATCGGTCTTCTGTGCCGCCGCGAATTGCCATTTTTTGCCGGTCGGAAAACCGCCGCCGCCGCGTCCGCGCAATCCCGAAGCGATGATCTCGTCAACAACTTCCTGCGGCTTCATTTCGCACAAGGCTTTCGCCAGTGCGCCGTAACCATCGTTTACCAGATAATCGTCAAGTACTTCCGGGTTGATGCGCCCGCTGTTCTTGAGTACGACCTTTGCTTGAATGGCGTTGGTGGTGTTCTCTTCCTTTTCCGGATAGTACCATGTGCGCTCTACCGTTTTTGTGCCGCGCGCTATTTCATCGGCTCCGGCGTCAATGATCGCTTGTACCTGGACTTCGCTGACGTCTCCGTAAATAATGCTGTTGCCGGATACGGTGTTGATCACTTCTATACTCGGTTCGCTGTGGCACAGTCCCATACAGCCGACTTCGACCACTTCAAACGCGTTCTGGAGATTTTTCTCTTCAATATATTTATTGATGGCTTCAAGCACGGGAGTCGTTCCCGCAGCGATGCCGCATGTGCCCATGGATACCAGTATTTTGGTCTCAGGCGCGGCCGCTGACTTGAGCTTCGCCACGTGTTCTTTCAGTGCTTCTGCTGAATTAATAGTCATTGCCCGTTTCCTTTTTTAATCTTCACAGTCATTGATGATTTCAGGAACCATCTTGGTGGTGACATTGCCGTATACTTTGTCATTCAGCATGACCACCGGCGCAAGACTGCATGCTCCTACGCAACGCAGCGCTCCCAGAGAGAACTTCCCGTCGGGTGTGGTCTCGCCTTCCTTAATGTTAAGATAGCGCTTGAATTCATCAAGAATCTTATTCGCCCCTCTGACAAAACAGGCGGTGCCGGTACAGACATTGATCTTGTGCCTGCCTACCGGTTGATCGGTGAAAAAGGAATAAAAACTTATCACCCCGTATACTTCGGAACGATGCAGCTTCAGTTTATCCGCAACATACTGCTGTACACAGCCTGGCAGATAGGTGAATATTTCCTGAGCCTTATGTAGAGACTGGATCAGGAAACCGCGATTTCTGTCCGGATTTTCGCTCAACGGCAGAGAATCAATATATGACTCCAGCTCAGCGAGCTTCTCGGGAGACTTTACCAACAGGTTGTCTTCCTCGGTTTTTGCTCCGGGGGCAAATGTGCTTGACATAAAATTACCTCCTCGATTCCACGGTTCCGGAACTACCCCTCGTCCGGATCCCGAAGGATCGCCATTGCTTATGGTTAATGTTTTCAGCCTTGACTTATATGGTAAAAGCGTTTCTCCTGCCACTCTAATATGACAACAGGAAAAAAACAAGTGTTTTGTGATTTTTTTTACATAAAAAATCGTTTGTTCTGATAAAAAGCCATATTATTGCACAATAAAGTAATAATTCTCACAAAAACAAAGATATTATTTTATCTAATTCACCCGGCTCGACAGATTAAAGGAAAACTGAAAAGATTGGCAAAATATAGAGCGTTATAATAAATTATTGAAGTTTTTTTGATTTATTATTGGTTTTTTGTCATAAAAAGTACAATAATATATGTAAACAATAGATGGTGGGGTAGATGACTGCAGTGCGTCATCAGAATGAGTAAGTAATTAAATATCATGGAGTTGACTTGTTTATGTACAGTAATAGCGATCCAATCAGACGTCTGTCGAATTACCGCAGGGTCTTATGTAAACTCCGGGCTCTGGGGTTTGAGCGTTTTGTATCGGATAATCTGGGAGGAGCTCTGGATATATCTCCGGCGCAGGTGCGCAAGGATTTTGCCGACTATGGTCTTACCGGCAATAAAAAAGGTGGGTATGATGTAAAAGATCTCATTGAAAAGCTTAATAATATCTTGGGCAAGAATGAGTTGCAGAAAATAATCGTGGTCGGCTGCGGCGGCATGGGCAAAACTCTTATGGGTTACAATGGTTTCGCAGGGGAGGGCATGAAGGTTGTGGCCGGCTTTGAATCTAATCCCGCGGCGATAAATCCCGCGGCATTTATTCCTATATATGATCTCAATGACATGCCTGATTATATCAAACGTGAGGGGATTGAGCTGGCGATAATGACCGTGCCGGAATCCGCCGCCTCAAAAATAGCCGATATTCTTAAAGGCTGCAATATCAAAGGGATACTCAATTTTGCCCCAATAATGCTCAAAAGCACTGAGGAGTGCATTATTAGAAACATCAATATTATCCACGAAATGGAAAATATCATCTATTTTGCCGGAAAAATGCATTAAGGGTTATTGTGAAACTTATCACATTAAGTATTTTTTTATCTAAGTTTAGCGGGAGCGGTATCGGGACTTGAAAAGATGACAGCTTCATGTATTTTAATCCATGGCGTGTTTGGGTGAAAGTGAGTTTGATTTTAGCGGTAGTGTAGTGAGGTAAAAAACGGTCATGAGATTATTTGTCAGAGTTTCAGAAGCAGTGGTTTTATGTGTGTTGCTAGCGTTGTTTTGCGGATGTGCGACTCCTAATGTAACCAATACTCCGCGTTCCGGCATAGAGAAACTGGTGATAAGTACGGCGGCAGATCGATCGATAGTACAATTGGATGAGGTGCCGTGGAAGTCCAGCCGGGTATATGTTGACTTCACCTATCTTGCTTGCACGGACGTGGAGTATGTTAAGGGTTGCATCCGGCAACGACTTGGTATAAATAATGTGATGCTGGTGGACAGTAAAAAGGATTCAGATCTTATCGTTGAAGTTTTCAGTGGTGCTATGGATACAGATTACAACTCGTTTCTGCTGGGGGTGCCTCCAGTGGCAGTGCCTGTGCCTTTTGCAGGTACGGTTCAGACTCCTGAAATAGCTTTTTATAAAAGGGATGCACAATCGGCCACCAGTAAACTGGGGTTGTCGGTGATTGATTCAAAAAACGGCAAGCTTTTGCACCATCTGCATAATCTCACTGGTTTCGCTTTTTATAACCGTTATAGCATTATCGGCATATTTTCGTGGAACGCGACGGATATTCCTAAGCAGGATGACATCTTTGTGTATAACATGGAATGAATATTTATCAGAATAAGCTCAGTTGTTCTTTGTTGTTGTCGCCGATGTTCCAGTCGATCGTATCCATGCCATGTTCGTGAAGTATGGAGTTGATGCGGGAAAACGGACGGCTGCCGAAAAAACCCCGGCTGGCGGATAGCGGAGAAGGGTGGGCGGATTTTATGACATGATGTTTGTCGACGTTGATAAGTGTTTCCTTGCCTGCTGCGTGATTGCCCCATAATACAAATATAACCGGTTCGGATTTGTCATTGACCCGGCTGATAACTGCATCGGTGAATGTTTCCCAGCCTTTACGACTGTGCGATCCCGCTGTGTGAGCTCTGACGCTCAAAGAAGTATTTATCATAAGTATTCCCTGTTTTGCCCAAGGGATAAGGCAACCGTCGGTTGCAAGCGGGATGTTCAGGTCTGCTTCAAGTTCTTTATAGATGTTTTTGAGTGACGGCGGCAACCTTACTCCGGTGCGTACTGAAAAGCATAAGCCATGAGCCTGCCCGTAATCGTGATATGGATCTTGACCGACAAGCAGCACTCTCACCTTGTCATATGGCGTCAGCGCAAAAGCGGAAAACATTTCATCGCGAGGGGGGAACACCGTTCCTGTACGCATCTCCTCCGCCAGAAAGGCTTCAAGACTATGCCAGTAAGCCTGCTCAAATTCGGCATGCAGGAGTGTCCGCCAGTCTTCCGGGATAAGGCTTTTCAAGTTCATAAAAACGTTTCCAGATTATGAGATGGTTAAATTAATCAAAATTTATTTGAGATTAATGATTTTTAATGTACATTTCAATTCAAACAATACAAGAACGCATTATATAGTGAGGAAACGAAAATGCCGGAATTCCGTATAGAAAAAGACAGCATGGGCAACATAAATGTACCATCAGACAGATACTGGGGCGCTCAGACCCAGCGTTCGCTAAAATATTTTGACATCGGGCAGGATATTATGCCGGTGGACATCGTCCGCGCCATGGGTATACTGAAAAAAGCCGCCGCCATGACCAATCGCGATCTGGGGAAAATGCCGGAAGACAAGGCGAATTTGATTATTCAGGCGGCGGATGAGGTCATCGCGGGAACTCTTGATGAGCACTTTCCCTTGCATGTCTGGCAAACCGGTAGCGGCACCCAATCGAATATGAATGCCAATGAGGTGATTTCCAACCGTGCCATTGAGCTTGCAGGCGGTGTACTGGGCAGTCAGGAGCCGATTCACCCTAATAACGATGTAAACATGTCGCAATCCTCCAATGATACCTTTCCAACCGCGATGCACATTGCCGCGGTGAAAGCTCTTAAGCACAGTTTGCTTCCAGCCGTAAAACAGCTCAGGGATACGCTTGACGCAAAGGCTCAAAAGTTTGCGGATATCGTTAAAATCGGTAGAACTCATCTTCAAGATGCTGTGCCGCTTACCTTGGGACAGGAGTTTTCCGGCTATGTTCAGCAGCTTGACGATGCCAGTGAATATATCGCTTCCTCTCTGCCTAAATTATACGAACTGGCACTGGGCGGAACCGCGGTCGGAACCGGATTGAACACCCACCCGGAATTTGCCGCAAGAGCCGCCGCGCATATTGCGAAACTCACCGGAGAACCTTTTGTAAGCGCGCCCAATAAGTTTGCCGCGCTTGCCGCACACGATTCGA
>JAFGXT010000072.1 GCA_016936495.1 Victivallales bacterium | reverse complement strand
CCGAGCTGGGCATAAAGCTTATCTGGAAAGGCGAGGGCGTGGACAAAAAAGCTTATAACGCCGATACCGGTGAATGTATCGTTGAAGTGGATCCGATGTATTTCCGTCCGGCGGAGGTCGAGACTTTGCTGGGCGATCCATCCAAAGCCAAAGAAAAACTCGGCTGGGTTCCACGAACTACGCTCAAGGAACTGGTCGCGGAAATGGTACGCGAAGATCTGAAGATAGCTGAGCGTGATGAATTATGCCTGAACAAAGGGTTTCAGGTCAATCAGCATTCTGACTAGATCAATGCTCCTTTTGCCTGTCGGTATCGATAAGAATTTTTACTGGTTTTAGTGCCGGGCTTTGGTAAAATCAGGAAATATTGAAATATTTATGGATTTTTTCTTGAAAAAATTATCTTTAGCTCTAAGTTACAAATTCTATGTCTTCGGGTTTATTGTGCCCGGGGCATTTTATATATATGATCAGATGGACAATAGTTCCACCGCATAATTGAAAAATTATGTATAATATAATGAGTTTTTTTTCGTAGCTGAAAGAAACAAAACAAGTGTAGCAATCTTTTAATGTAATTCAGGGGACTGAACGATGAAAGTTAGAGCATCCGTAAAACGTAGATGCGAGTATTGCCAGATTATCAAAAGAAATGGCATCGTGAGAGTTATTTGTTCCCGCAACCCGAGACACAAGCAGAAACAGGGTTAAAACAAATAATAATAATAAATAGGAATGTAATAATATGCCACGTATAATAGGTGTTGATATTCCCGGAAGAAAGCGTATCGAGTATGCCCTTCGCTATATTTATGGCGTCGGCCCCGCAAAAGCGCTGGAGATTCTGGAAAAAGCAAAGATTCCAGTCGGCCTCAAAGCTGATGATCTGACAGACGAAAACATTTCGGCGATCACTACTATCCTCCAGAACGACATGGTCGTTGAAGGGGATCTGCGCCGTATGATCAGCGGTGATATCCGCAGGCTTCAGGCGATTTACTGCTACCGTGGAACACGGCATCGCAGAAATCTTCCCTGCCATGGCCAGCGTACCAAGACGAATGCACGTACCAGAAAAGGCAAGAAGGCTACCGTTGGAGCTATCCGCGATAAGACCCAACGTCGTCTGGCGGCTTCTGGTAAATAACGCCGCATGACTTTATGATGGTCATATCAGAGATTGAAATCAGCAAATCAGGAAATTGAAAAATGGCTGAAGAAATATTGAATAACGAAGAAGTCCAGGACATTGACGTCGCTGAGGCTACAGAAACAAAAGAAGTAAAGAAGAGAACGAAAAGCGGTCGTTATGTACCGTCGGGCATCGCCTACGTTCATGCTACTTTCAATAATACCAAAGTTACCTTTACCGATCTGCACGGCAATGTATTATGCTGGTCAACCGGCGGTAAAAATGGTTTCAAGGGTTCCAGAAAGAGCACTGCGTATGCAGCTCAGGTCATTGCCGGGGACGCCGCTAAGAAGGCACAGCTCCTGGGCATGAAAGAAGTCGAAGTCAGGATCAAAGGTCCGGGCGCCGGACGCGAGTCCGCCGTCAGGGGTATTGCCGCGGTCGGTCTTGAAGTTAATGCGATAAAGGATATAACTCCGGTTCCGCATAACGGTTGCAGACCTCCGAAGAGACGTCGTGTATAACAATTATTCACAAATAATATAATCACTGGAGGAAAATATGGCTGCTGCATCAGGATTTCCAATGCCACAATCGCTTGTGATGGAAGAAAGTACCGCAACAGAGAAGTACGCGAAATTTACCGCTGCTCCTTTTCAGAGCGGCTTCGGTCACACTCTCGGCAACTCGCTGCGCCGTGTATTACTGTCCTCGCTCGAAGGCGCGGCCGTTTCATCCGTGCGTATTGATGGTGTTGCCCATGAGTTTGCCTCCATTGACGGAGTCGTTGAGGATGTAACCGAGCTGATAATGAATCTGAAACAGATTCGTTTCAAACTACACGGTGAAGTTCCCAAAACTCTCGAAATCAGGAAAGACAAGGCAGGACTTGTAAGTGGAGCTGATATTATTACCGATGGAACTGTGGAAGTGCTCAATCCGGAACAGAAGATCTGTACGCTGGACAAGGACGTGCCTTTCCGTGCTGAAATAACCGTCGCCAAGGGCAAAGGCTATCTCCCGGCGGAAGTGCATAAGTCTTCCAATCAGACGATCGGCGTCATTCCGATTGACTGCTTATTCAGCCCGGTAACCCGTGTCCGCTACAAGGTAGGCGCCGCCCGTCTCGGAGAAGAAACGGAAATGGACAGCCTTTCCATTGAGATCTGGACTGACGGTCGCGTAGAACCTCTGGACGCCATTGAAGACGCGGCAAAGATCCTCAAGGATCATCTGCGGCCTTTCCTGGGCGGACAGCTTGGTGAAGAGGATCAGTTATCCCAGTTCTCTGATGAAGAGATGAAGCAATATAAGATTCTGTCACAGGATGTTGAAATACTTGATCTTTCAGTTCGCGCAATGAACTGCCTGAACAACGCCAACATCAAGATTCTGGGCGAGCTCTGCACCAAGACTGAGTCAAGGATGCTCAAATACAGAAACTTCGGTAAAAAATCACTTGATGAGATCAAAGAAAAACTAGAAAAACTCGGATTCAGCCTGGGCATGAGCTTCAGCGAAGCGCTGGTAAGCGCGCTTGAGAAAGAAGCGGAACGTGTCAAGAGTCAGAACGAGGAGGTACAATAAATGCGACATAGAGTCCATACTTTCAAAATAGGCCGTACAGGCGCGCACCGTCGTGCGATGCTTGCCAATATGGTAAGCAGTCTGTTCGAGCATGGTCAGATCCAGACTACTATCGTCAAAGCCAAAGAGGCTCGCAGAGTAGCGGAAAAGATGATCACCCTCGGTAAGAAAGGTGATCTGCATCGCCGCCGTCTGGCTGTTGCCAGAATGCGCAACAAAGACGCAGTAAAGATACTGTTTGATGAGATCGCGCCGAAATACGCGGATCGCAATGGTGGTTACACCCGTATCATGCGTCTTGGCAAGCGCCTGGGCGATGGTGCTGAAATGTGCATACTTCAGCTTGTTGAAGGAACAGAAGTCAAAGCGGAAGCCGCGACTGCTCCGGCAAAAGTTGAAACAGTGGAAGTTAAAGCTGAAGAAGTGGTTGAAAAAACCGCTTCCGAAGAATAGACATTCCATTTTTATAACGCGTCTTTGTTCTTTATTGAACAAAGGAGGCGGACAAAGAGTGATGATGCCTTTAAAGGCGTTCATCACTCTTTTTTTTGCGTTTTTTAGCCCGATATCAGGCTGGATTCGCTGACCCGAGCTCAGGATCACGTCCAGAGACGGTCGGGAATTACTAATTTGTTCTTCTTTTTCTTTACTTTTGACAAAGTCTTTCCATAACCTTGAAACAGTTTTTATCAAAACAATATTTTTTCTATTGACAAACTCATTCCGTTAATGTATAATAAAGTTATATTAAAACCATACAGAGGCGATCGTGAAAACTTATAAACGGGCACCTCAGTACTATTGCTAGCTGGCTCCCGGCTATAAAAACATATGAATGCAGATAAATCAAATGGAGAAAGTTTATGAAATCGCAGACTAAAACACAAAATAAAGTATGGCGAAATTTCACACTCATCGAACTTCTGGTTGTGATAGCTATAATTGCTGTTCTTGCCAGCATGTTATTACCGGCACTTGGACGGGCACAGGATAAAGCAAAGCAGATAAGTTGTGCTAATAATATGAAGCAACTTATTCAAGGAATGGAGTATTACGCAGCAGATTATAATGGTTTTTATCCTTCCATAGGATGGCAGAAAAATTTAAATAACGATTATATAAAAAACACAAAAGTGTATCTTTGCCCGAAAGTGGTGGGCAAAAACAATGGCGGACATACCGTTGCTATCAGTTATTCTATTACAGGCGTATTCTATAAATCGGAAAGATACCTTGCCTCATATGCGGATTTTTCATTTCATGTTCTGCAATCTAAAGTGAAAAATACTTCTGAGAAAATCGGTTTGACCGAGTATTGGGAACAAAACAGCTATCAGAATTTCAGTTCATCCAATTTGTTGAACGATTGCAAAAATATCGCAATTCATTCTTTCAGAACAAATTTGGCTTTTCTTGATGGTCATATTAATAGCATTGCGATGCCTTCCTATATAAGTCAGAATCAGGTAAGGCCCTATACTTTCTCCATCGTAGAGTAATCTTAAAAAAAATAATTTGGAGTTTTCAGGATGAATAGGCAAATCCTTTTGTGGAGTTTTTATGTGTTTATATGTTGCAGTTTGAGCGCGGACAATTTAATCAAAGGGGGGCATTTTGATTTTCTTAGAAACGACAACATGCCTATTGGTTCGTCATGGGAATGGCTTATACGCGGCAGCAAAGAAGTCAAATATTTTCTTGATACTACCGAGAAACATAATGGTCTGGCTTCCTTAAGAATCGTTGACGAGTATCATGGGAAAAAAAATGACGGGTTAAACTGGATGATGGCAGGAAACCTCTTGCAAAATTTCAGTGGTAAACAGATGCAGCTATCCTGCTGGATTAAGCAGATCAAAACAACTAAAGCGGGAGCTGTTGGAATCAGTTATTGGATCAAACGAAAAAATGGAATTATCCAGACAAAACATACTGGTCCTGAATCAACCGGAGAGACTTTATGGACTAAATATTCCCTTACTTTCACCGTGCCGGATGATGCTCAGGTGTTAATGGTATTCATAGGCTGTGCATCAGGTTGGGGAGTAACTGGAGAAGCATTATTTGATGACTTGACGCTTGAGACGGTAGATAAATCAGTTAAGAAGGATGAGAAAATCAAATATATGAGCTCCTCAAGAAAAAGGATGTTTTATATTTATGACAAAAAGCTTTTGACTCATTGGAAAACACGTTCATGGGGAGAGTTGTATATCGAACATATAGACGATGAAGGGGTATTGAAAATTGCTACGGTAAAAGGTGCAAAAAAATACTCCGGCATAAGTCTTTACAGTCCTTATGCCAATAGAAACATTAATTTGTCGAATGCCCCCCAGGATTCCGCCTTATTTATTACTTTAACTCAGGATATTCCCCTACAGATAAATTTTGCAGGAACAAAAATATCAATATTTAAATCAATGTACCGGAAAATTGATGATGCTTATTGGGAGATCGCAATTCCTTTGAAGCGTTTTACTGGAGATAAAAAGGATTGTTGTATCAATGAACTTACCATCCAGTTGCCGGCCGAGCTTGATAAGGGAGGAAGCTTCTTGATCAAAACGATTGGAATATCAGAAATCCCAGACACGGTATCCGGGAAAGTCAAAACAGAATTGAAAAATAAAGCGGAGAACCTTTGTGGTAATCTAAAAAATGTCTGGACATCTGACCCATACGAAAGACCTGAAATCAGGAAAGGGACTTTTTATTTGAACAATAGACCTTTGTTTCTTCTCGGTCCGTGGATTGCCAGCGGTTCATTACTGACTGAATATGGCGCGGGAAAAGAAAGGGAATGTATGCGCGGGAAAATTTATGATGAAATTTATAACCCATCTATTGCCGCGGAACTGGGGATGAACTCGTTCCAGCTTTCAGCCGCGATGAGCAGTCCTGCACTGTTTGAACTTGATCTCCCTTGGAGTAAGGGAGGGATTGATCAAGCGGAAGCATGGGTGAAAATGTTCCGTGATCTTAAAGGGATGTATTTTGTTCAAGATTTTGCGTGGATCAATGCAATGGCAAAACCTGCCATCAAAGAATACGGAAAAGAAATCGAGCAACACAATTTCGACTGGCACGAATTTATTCCTCTTTGTCCTGAGCATCCTGTGTCAGACAAAATCTATGAGACCTATTTTCGTACTGGAACTGCATTTACCTTGGCGCATGGAGGGAATCCATTCATTTATGAAATCTTCAATGAGTCCAGTTATATGTGCTCCTGTAAATTCAACCGGGATAGCTTTGTTCAGTCTGTAAGTCAAAGGTATAAAACGATTGCAGCTGCGAATCGCACTTGGCAGACATCCTTTCAATCTTTTTCTGAGCTTTCTACGATCCCTCGCTATGAGAACGTGCCTGCTTTATGGGCGGAATGGTGCGAGTTTATGGGGGAACGCTATGCCGCAATTCTCCGAAAATATGGAATGCTGATTAAAAAAGTTGATCAGCGCAAAAATGTTTATATTACAGAACAGTTGGCGATGTCAACAATCCTGGGCTCACGTGGTGCCGGAATGGATTACCGTCTCATTGCTGCTGAGCTGGATTTGCTTGCAGTTGAAGGGGGGTGGCATTTTGGTCATTCATCAAGCAATGGAACCAATCCAATGGAGGATGCGCTCAACTCCTCAGCATATTCTTTTGCCTGTGATTTTTATTCTGCGGTTACAGACGGAAAGAAACCAGTGATCGACAATGAACATTATTGTAGCAGGTACAGTTTAGGCAAACGCGTTCCCAGTAAAAGGACAGATATCTATACTGCGTTATGGGGAAGTGTCTTTCATGGATTATCGGGAAGTTATTCCTATGCCTGGGGGAAAAGAATCTGGGAATGGAAAACTTTTGAAGAAGCGAAAGCCATGGTAATTAATGGAGGATACAAGGCTTCTCATCTGCTGAATCCTTATTCCTGGCCACGTGAGGCTTTGAATGGCTATAAGGATTTTTCTGACGAAATCGCAGATATTGCAGAACTGGTATTGCCTATGCCACGAAGAGCTCCGGCTAAAGTCGCGTTGATTTTTTCTTACCCTTCCTTGCGGATGAGTGCGATTAATGGCGAAAACCATGAAAAACAGCTTCTGAATTCGTATCATGCTCTTTTATACTCTCAATACAATCCTGCGATTATATTTGATGAGGAACTTTCTTTTGATAAACTGAAATCATTCGATGCGGTTATATTGCCTTCTGTACGAAATACGAGCGAAAAAGTGATTGCGGAATTAAGCCGTTATGTGAAAGCCGGAGGAATCCTTATATGTGCCGGGAAAGCATTGAGCGAAAATAAATTCGGTCAGCCGATTGATTCATTAAATCTTCTTGGGCTGAAAAGACAGGGAGATCAAATTATCTGCAAATCAGCAAAAAAATCCGGTGCATTTTGGATGAATAAACTAGGGAAAGGTACTTGCTGTTATTTGCAACATTCTTTTGACAAAGCAGATTCTGCTACTGAAATTCCATTTATTCTTAAGCAGTTCAGGGTCGGGAGATATTTTAGTTTATCTATAGCAGACAATGGAACTGGTTTGACAAAAGCCGAAATTCAAATTATTGACAGAGGTCAAACTAAATTACTTTTTATCGTCAACTGGGAAGATATGGGGACACGTCTCGTAAAACTACTTTATGAAGGTAAGGAACAACTACCGGATATGAATCTCTCTTTTATTTCTACCGGAGAACGATACCTTGGAACTAAAAAAGGATCATGGACTGATTCTGATCTGCGCGAGGGAGTTGTACTTACTCTTCCTCCTCAAACTGCTGTAGTTATCGTATTGTCTGGCGATTCTAATTTTAGCCATTCAGGAAGGAATGTAACTGAAACACAAGTCCGAAAACGTTTTTCTATTGCCCTGGCAAAGGAAAAATCAGAATATGCCTCAATAAAAGAACAGGAAAAGCTACTGCACAATAAAAACAAGGAAACTCGTGAATTCAATGATGTCAAAAAGAAGCAATGCCGCCCATTGGATTTAAAACGATATGCAAATACTAATACCAGGGATGATCTCAGTGGAGACCGTAAGGGTGGATGGTTCGACCAGGGAAATAACGACTATCGAAAAATGCCAAAAGGAAAGATTCCCCTTGCCGGAGTCCCATTTGACATTATAGATCCAGTCTCAAACAATCAGAAGAATGTGATCGTCCTAAGAGGTTCAGAAAGAAAATACTTTCCTTCATCGGTAAATGGAATAGAAGTGAATGCAAAAGCCTCCCGTATTTACCTGCTTCACACCGCAGGATGGAGTCAACAACATGGAACTGCTTGTTATTATGTAAAGTTGAATTATGCAGATGGGACAAGTGAAGAGCTTCCAGTTCTCTGGGGACAGGACATTGGCGGATGGTGGAAGCCGACGCCAATCAAAAATGGAAAGATTGCGCATGAAATCGATAACGCTGTTTGCAGTCTCATTGGGCTGTATTGTGGTCGTCTTATGAATCCCCATCCGGAATTCGTGATAAAAAGCATTGACTTGAAGGCTGGTCAGAATAATGCAGTTCCTGCAATTGTTGCAATCACAATAGAATGAGGAGACAAAATACTGTTCCTAAATTGGTAAATCAAGTAATTTTGGCTAAAAAAACAAGTCCTCAACCATAGAAAGAAATCAAACATTAGGATTAAGCATCAAAAGTATGGAAAACAAACTTATTACCGCCGCAATAGAAGTTGATGGTAAATGGTATAAAAAGAACTCTCAGGAATTTAAACTGGAAGTCTTCACAAAAATAAAAGACATACAGTCGGTCATGGCAAAATTTACAAATAGTTCAGATCGGACGATTCGTTTTGGTGGTTTCCGTTTTGACCTGGCGGCATGGGACAATGTCCCGGGAACACGAATAAGAATCTATCGAGAAGGATGGACAATGGCTTCAGCCTCTGCATCAGTACGATATGGCGAATGCGATTTTGAAGCAGACCCACACTATTTAAAGTATGCAGTAACGAACCCGGATGAATATAGCAGTGACCTCCCTAACCGTTTCTCCGCCGAACATGTGGCTGTTCTCAATGACCGCGAGACAGGTGATTGCATTCTGGCGGGATTTGTAACCTCCGCCGATCAGTTGACCCGGCTGACAATTGAACTGAAGGAAACTGGAGTAAGCCGCTTTTCCGCATTTTCCAGCGGGGACGGGATAAAAGTTGATCCGGGCGAGACTGTTGAGTCCGAGGAATTGATTATATATGAAGGTTGCGATGGTTATTCCATGCTGCAACAGTTCGCCGATATTTGGGGACAAAGGATGAACGCACTGTCGTGGTCACATGTCCCGACCGGCTGGTGTAGCTGGTACTATTATTTCAGTGGAATCACGGAAAAAGACATGCTGGAAAACCTTGAGTTTCTTAAGGCGCATCGTGATGAATATCCTGTCGAATATATTCAGCTTGATGATGGCTATCAAGTGGCGCTCGGAGACTGGCTGATCTGTAATGAAAAATTCCCGAACGGACTCAAATCCCTGGCGGAAAATATCCGCAAAGCCGGATTTAAGCCCGCACTGTGGTTAGCTCCGTTCATGGTCGAAGAACGCTCAAGGCTGTTTACGGAACATCCAGACTGGATGGTACACGATGCGGATGGCGACATCATCCGTGTAACAACTTGGCGCGGATGCCCGGTTGCCGCACTTGATGGAACACATCCAGGTGCGCAGGAATATCTGCGTCATATATTTTCAACACTGATCGAATGGGGCTTTGAGTACGTCAAACTGGATTTCATGGTCTATGCCTGCTGTGGTACCGGGGGTGCTTATCATGACCGTAAAGCTACCCGCGCACAAGCATTGCGCCGGGGATTGACGGTAATCCGTGAAGCCATGGAAGATAAATTCATCCTCGGCTGCACCACTCCGCT
>JAFGXT010000071.1 GCA_016936495.1 Victivallales bacterium | reverse complement strand
TCAAGGCTGATGTCCAATATGTTTCGGCAACGGTCAGCGGTTTGCGCAATCAGCCGGAGATCATCCAGCGAGTCATTCAATCCCGGAATTAACGGACAACGCAGATGAATCTTTCCGCCAAGCTTGCCAAGCAATAGAAGATTATGTAATATCTGGGTGTTGTCAACTCCAGTCAAAAGTTTATGTTTTTCCCTGTCAACTGCTTTTAAATCGTACAAAAAATAATCCGTGAGCGGGAATATTTCTTCAAACAGTTTCCATTCCGTCCAACCGCTGGTGTCCAAAGCGGTGGAGATACTGTTTTCTCGGGCGATTTCAAAGAGGCGTTTGGTGACATCAAACTGCGACATCGGTTCGCCGCCGGAAACAGTCAGTCCACCATTTTTTCCGTAAAAGGGTTTGTCCGCAATGACTTCCGCCATTATCTTGTCCGGCGTCGCTTCATAACCGACATTCTCCAGGGCTCCGAAAAAACAATTCTCCGCGCATTCACCGCACCGTCGGCAAGCATCACGATCAAAGATATGAACGCCATTTTTTAGATGATGGCAATCGTATGGGCATACTTTTGCGCAGGCACCGCAAGCGATACATTTCAAGGGGTCAAACAGGATGTCTTTACGGAAGTCCTGCGATTCTGGATTATGACACCAGAGACAACGCAAAGGGCAGCCTTTCAAAAAGAGGACAGTCCTTATGCCCGGTCCGTCTGAGACAGAAAAACGTTTTACATCAAAATACATTTTCTCGCTCCGGCTATACCGCCTCCCGGATGATCCGGTCAACTACCAGTTGCCGAAAATCGTACGAAAGCGAGGTGAAATACGCGCTGAACCCGGTTACCCGCACAATCAAATCAGGATATAATTCCGGCTGTTCATGTGCTTTCAAAATCGTATCTCCATCAACCACATTGATGTTCACCAGTGTTCCACCCAGTTCAAAATGCCCTTTCAATAAATTCATAATCGCTTCCACTGCCTGCGGCGACTTGGTCAAGCCGATATCCAATTCCAATTGCCAAGGAGCGGTATTGCCGTACCCAGGTTGAATTGCCGCCACTGCCCGAGCCGCCGCCGAAAGCGCACCATCTTTCCTGAAGCCGGGATTCGGATTGGCTCCGTGAGAAATCGGTTTCTGCGCATGACGTCCGTTTGGAGTTGCTCCAACATTTTTCCCAAAGCGAACGGTATCCGCCCAACTGAACCATCCGGGAATAGTCAAACGCCCTCCCTGAGTATGATTGCCTGCAATTTCTCCAACCAGTATTTTGCCGCCGCTACGGAAATAGCTATGGATGAAGCTGAAAAATCCGGGTATGCTCTTCAGCTCAAACTAATGCGTTTTTCTCCAGAACGCGAGGTGGAATGTGTCAATGAGATGCGCAGTCTGGGGGCTGATGGCATTATTTTGGGGGGAGCGCCGTCCGATTGCAACCGGGAATATTTCCAGTGGTTGAAACATATCGGGTATCCGATGCTTACTCTTGGAACGGGAAATGGTTATGGTTTTCCCGCGCTGGCGGTTGATCACACGGAAGCCATGCTTAACGCGGTTGGTCATCTTCATTCACTGGGACACCGTCGTATTCGCCTGTGCATGACCCGACAGCCGGAATCGTTTCGCAACGCTCTTTCACTGGCATTTACGGACGCATGTCGCCAACATTGCATACAAGCTGAAATAAGTTGTTGTCAGGCGATGCACGAGCTAGCCGCCATCCCGGCCATGCGCGAAGACGCCGTGATCGTGTACGGTAAGTATTCACTTCGGATATTCCTTGATGGGCAAGCAAAATTTCCGCGATACAAACCTGATCTAATTGGTTTTTTCAATGAATGGACTTGGGCTTCCTCACCGCAAAAACAATTATGCGGAGTAATAATAAACCCAGCAGAACAGGAAGTCCGCTCTGCCGTGCATCAAATAATCGCCTCCTTGGAAAGCAATCTCGAAGCCAGAAAAGAACAGCATGTATCATCATTCTATGCGGCAGTCGACTTCCGTAATATCAAAGCTATCGATTTGACCAGCCGCTACCTTTTAATAAACGAAAAAAACTCATAGAGGAGGCCGAATACTCTATGAGCAAATGTTCATAATTTAATGATACCCGTCATGCAACGCTTACTGTTCAACAAGTTTATCTACTCTTTTTTTTCTTGTATTGAGAATAAAATATTTTCTTGGTGTCAGAAGGTGTTATATCTTCATCGATGATTTTAGCCAGGTAAGACATCTGCTTAAAGACCTGATCGTACTGATCTTCCTTATGCTGGAATGTCCTTCTAATCATAGTGCCATTCTCCATATTCATACTTTGTTTAAACAACAGAAACTAGCATAAAACGCCATGACTTTTTAATTTCCCTTGCGCGTCAAAACTTCGTACATATGCTATAATATCGGCGAAACATCCTTCGGCAATACCAATGCGGCTATCTGCCGCGCCATAGCCCATTAACAATCTGCCATCGGGCGTCACTACGCCGGAACACGTAAAAAGACAAGGGATATTGAAATCACCTTCAAGTTCCCATGCTTCGTTCGCATAGAGCAGGCGTCGAGATGGACGGGCTATAATTTCTGGAAGCAAAGACCCATTTTCCCGGAGAATCATAAATGACTGTGTATATCCCACCTGATCGTTTTGTTTGCCATGATATGGCAATAGCCATTCGCCGGAAGTCAGTTCGATTGGAGCGAAACTGGCTCCTATCCGGTTGGCTTCCCAATCATATAGATTGCTTGCGAATACCGCAATCTGAGCTCGTCCATGATAAAAGTCGTCTAAATTGTCTGCGGCAGAGAAGAATATAGACGGCACCGAGAGATGCCTGCCGACCTCATAATTCCATGGATGTTTAGGACGGTGTATGCAGACGATCTTGTCTTTCCCTCCAATATTGAGGCGACGCGGAAAAAGCACCACATCCCGGTCGTCGCTGACATCAGGCATGTGGAGCGGAGCAACCAGACAAAAGGCATGTGCATAATCGCGGGCGGAGAGCGCAGCTATATCCACCTTGTAGAGCATGCTGACGGTACTGTTTTCGTTGACTGCTCTGCCCAGTTCCGGATCGGAAGCCCAGGATGGGCTGCATTGGACGGGATTGTCTATTTTCCAGTAAGGGCCTGGCGGAAAAGCGCGGCAAGCCACCGAGAGGTACACTTCATTTTCGAAATCAAAAAGCCGCGGATCTTCAATACAGCCATTGGCAAAGTCGAACATTTTACCGTCGCGAAAAGAGGAGGAAATGAAACTTTCGCGATTATACTCCAATCGCGGAGCGAAAGCCGGACGAGAGAAGTCAAACTTCCAGTTTTTGCCACCGTCGCGGCTTTCCCCGAATCCGAGAAAGATCGGATAAGGCAAAGGGCATCCCGGCTGTTGAGCCTGAGGCCAGGGGCCGGTGGAACGGAAAAGCATGTACAGGCGTTCCGGGTCAGACGGATCGGCAATCATTGCCGGATTAAGTACCATCTTTTCCGCCCAGCAACAGCCGCTAAGTGGATCAAGTAATTTACGTTTGTTGAATTTTATCATAGTCCAAAAGCATCGAAGAGGGCGACTCCGTCTTCGGCGGAGGTGAAAGGTTTAAGCTTGCCGTCTTCAAGCGCATCGAGGAAACGATCGGCGTTTTTGCGGGATATTTCAGCACCATTGAAGGGGCAGTCGAATGTTTCATTTTCCGGGTATATCGAAAGTTGAGTTCCAGCCAATCTGGCATAGCCCTTTTCTGCGGTGGCTTCCAGCAGGATGTCTTCACCCTGAATCCGGTATGGCAATCGCCCGACTGATATGTTGGCGACTACGTCATTAGCGAATTTCAGGTTGAATATAGCATAATCATCGGCTCGGCATTCGCGGTAGGACTGATAAAAGTCCTGTTTGGGAAAAAATTGAGAGCGGACAATTCTGGAACCAGCTATTTTCATGGCAGTGATAACTGCGTGTGAACCGATAGTAACCGATTCGCCACCGAAAATCTCATCCCGCCATTGTGTCGAAGGCGCGAATCCCGGATAGATGCCGCCAGAAAAGTTGAGACGCAAATTGAGCGCCTTAAGTTGTCCCCAGTCGCCGGAAGCGAGTTTCTCCATTAACATTTCTATTGCGGGACGGGTATGATAGCCACCCAATATTCCCACCAGAGCCCCTGAACGTTTTTCCGCTTCCATTATCGCGATCGCGCTGTCGCGGTCAAGAGCAAGCGGTTTATCCAGGAATACCGCTTTGCCAGCTTCGAGAGCCCGGATAATCCATTGATTCTTGGCTTTTGGCGAGATCATAGCCGAGACTATATCAATTTCCGGGTCATTGAGTATATCTTCCGGTGAAGTTACCATGCTGGCTCCGAGTTCTTCCGCATAAGCGGAAGGATCCAGTTCAAGACGGGCGCCAAATTCGGGCTGATGGCATATCGTCTTGACGCGGCAACGACCGGTAGCCAGAAATTCCCGTTCAAGGCTGTGGCATCCCCAGACGCCTACTCCCAGCACACCTAAAGTATGGATTTTTTGCATATTTATCTCTCCAGTCCTTGCAATAGTAAATCAAAAAGAGCCATTGAATCCGCGAATTTATTGGCGGTATCATTTCCGTTCAAAATCAATCCGGCAAATTCGTCAATTGCGATTCTGAAGGATTCGATGTTGCTGTCAGTTTCGCATTCAAGAAGCGGCAATATTTCTTTATCGTTACTACCGAATTTATAGTAATGTATTTCATTTGAGCCGTATGGGCAGCGCAATTCTCCGTGCGTGCCGACCAAGGTGCGCTCCATACCGCCGGGCAGGTTATCTGCCAGCAGCATGGTGTTGTATTCAAAAAGAAAGGTTTTTTCCGCCATGGGGAATATTGCGGAAAAATAATTTGGTCCTGCACCCAGGTAACAAGGATCGCCATGATTGTTGCGATTGGTCAACACCGACACGCTTTGCGGCAATTTTTCCGAATAATAAAACGCCTCATCCAGCCAGTGCAACGAATTGTGAAGCCATACTCCACCGGATTTGTCGGTCAAATAAAAACTCTGCGGATTGGCTATCGGAAAGCGTCTGCCGCGATAACGGATTATTATCTCCCGAAGTTCCCCGATCAGAAAACGTTCCAAGTAATGCTTGATGGAACGGCTAAGAAGAGAATAACGCTGATTGATAAGTATGCCGATACGTCCTGTAGCTTTCCCGGCAGCGTCTATGAGCTGTTCCATTTCGGAACGGTCGACGCATGGGGGTTTCTGTAGCAACACATGCTTTCCTGCCGCCAAAGCTGCGAGCGCGTGTTCGCAGTGAAACTGATCCGGGGTAGATATTTCTACGAGTTCTATTTCCGGATCGGCTAGCATGGCGGGGTAATCGGTATATGCCTTGAGGTTATGCTTTGCCGCATAATCCTTTACGCCCGGATTGACGTCGCACAGAGCGATCAACTGCACCCGTGAAGCTCTAAGAGTACCAGGAAGCTGTTGATCTGTGGCAATGTTGGGTTGTCCGGCTCCTAGGATACCTACCCCAATTCTGGCTTTGTTCATTATATTTTTTACTCCATTTTTAACATACTTATAGAGATGTGATTTTTTATTTGGATATCAATATAGTCTGAACCGACACGAGTGAAACTGATTGGATTATCTCTGATATCTTCGAGATGGCGCACTGCAACCTTGTTCACATGATGTTTCCCAGTATTGATTCGTATAGTGAATTCACCGGATAGCGTTCCTGTAAAAGGCATCCCGTCAGAGACAGCAAAAGCCACCAGCCCACCATGTTTACCCTTTTGCATTTTGCCAGCCTTTCCCTCAACAACAAGGTTTAAATCTTACTTTAATTTTAGCATATAAGCTGCAAACAAATAAACTTTACAACTACATAATGTGACGCCATGCGATTTCCACTGCAATAATATTATTTTACATCAATGGCTGTAACAGTTATTTCTGAAAGGCTTCTAAGATGCTCTTTGGTGCGATATAAATGTTTTTTGCGACTAAACAACCATGCTCCTTCGGCGTCTCAGGAGTTTGCGATATTTCCATAGTATATGCTCCAGCTTCCGGGAACTTAAGTTCAATAAACCTGATTTCCGTTGTTCGTAAATTAAGCTTTTTTGAATAAATATTTTTCTTTGAAGAATCAAATATTTGGATTAATGAATCAACTCCTGAAAATCTACCTTGCCATGCTATAACAAAAGTTTCTTTTGTCATTTTAGCATCTACATCAAATTCCC
>JAFGXT010000070.1 GCA_016936495.1 Victivallales bacterium | reverse complement strand
TATATGGATTTTATCGTTTGTGAAATCTATTTCCCACTTAGCGTTGCCGTGCAACGGTAATAAAAGAAAAAATATTCCTGAGAAAAAGATAAAAGACTGAAGCAAGCAGAAAAACCTGTAATTAATATTCATTTGTCCCTCTGGCGTTACAAGATTTATTTGTGATTTTTTTCTTTTTATACCGTATTTTCACAATGAAATAAGAGAATAATTGTAAAGCCGCGCATACGTGAACCCCTGCACAGATTCATGTAAATCTCCTATTGACACTGTCTGACAATGACCATCGACATATGCCGCATTAGAGCGATTGGAATGTGGCAGCCATATACAATATGGAGATAAAGCCGCTCCAAACTGGTAACGGGGAGAACCTGACTGAGCGGCATCAGCTAGAATACATGTTTCAGAAGGTCTCTTCATCGCCTTGAAATCATAAAAAGCGTCATTCCATATTCCATCGCCCGCAGCATAGTAATATCTTTGGGAATTGCACAAATATAAGCCCAGTTTTTCTGAAGGAATACCGCTTCCAGGAGCTTTGTAATTCCAGCCATATGATTTACTGAAATTTGTGGCGGCATTATTCAGATTAATTGATTGCGTATAGTCCGGAGCAGAAGGGCAAAAGGTCATTTCCCAACTGACGTATGGATTTGGACCACTTTTCTTTCCCGAATCATTATATCCGCTCAACATAAATTGTGCAGTCGCACCATCACTGCCGTAAGCATTATTATTAGATCTGTTTATGAAAAAATCATTATTATCCATTGCATACATTATAGCTCCAGCCATACATTGTTTCTGATTATTGAGGCACTGGATTGTTTTTGCGGTGTTTTTGGCTTTATTTAATGCTGGCAACAATATTGACGCAAGAATAGCTATTATAGATATTACCACGAGGAGTTCGATCAAAGTAAAATTTTGGAATAAATTTTTTCCCTTTCTACAAATGATGTTATTCATAATTCAATTCTCCTTATATAATTTAATCTTTAGATGACTTTAAAATCATTACTCTCTACTTTATGTCCTGCATATTCATATGGGTTGTCATTATAATTCACAATAACGGATTTACCGTTGGAATAATCAATACAATACACTCCTGGAGCCAATTCATTATGATTGTCCATGAACTCGAATTGCAGTTCGCGCAATGTTTTGTATTCGTTATATTCACGTTTGATGTATTTGACACAGTTACGCAACTCTTCATCAGTGGCGCAACCACAGTCGATTTCTCCCATCCAGTTACGTCCGGAACTCAGAAATTTCGCATAAAAATAGGCAAGAGGGCGTCCTCCGTACTCGATATTTTTCAACCAGAATTTGCGATCCGGGTGGACTGCAGTATTAACGGTTTCACAAGATGCGTTATATAGGACTATCCCATGATAAACTAGATGCCACAATGGTATTGTCTTATCACATATTTCCGGTAATTCAAGATGAGGACTAAATACGGCATAAAGCACATAATCCAAACTTCCTATGCAAAAATCCCACGAACCTTCGGAGCCGCTGGCTCCGATTTTGTCCCGCGCGAGAGCCAATGTTTTCCCGCGCCAGCGTCCGGCCTCTTTTGGAGTAAGTTGATGATTCTTGTCATAACATGCTTCCGGTTTGAGAATACTCATTACATCCAGATAATGTATTCCTCGGAAGCCAAGCTTTGCCATTGCGTCGAAATCTTCTTTTGCATAATACTCGTGTGCCATCTGGGGACACAGAAAATATGACTGTCCCCCGCCCCAGCATCCGCCTTTGTGCAAGCTTCCATCATGATCGCGCATTAGGTACTCCTCTTTCCAGCGTTTGGCTATCGTATAAGAATCCATGAGGTTTGTATGACCACAGATCAAATAGCCATATTCCCGAGCTTTTGAGATTAATTTTTTAAGTCCTGACTCGCCGCCTAATTCGGGTTCTACGGGAAATATATCGGGAAATCTGCCGTCATGACCGGATTTATTCCAACCAACTAGACAAAATTCCGCTTTGTCGATTCCCTGTTGATGGAATTCATCAAGAATATCACAAAGCCGGTTAAAATCGATTGCGGTATGCATAGGCGGTTCGCTTTCATTTGTCTGCTCAAGAACCGGGGGAGGCACGGGTTTCCAGCCCATGCGAACTCTCACCTCATGTCCCAGAGCAGCTTCCCCGATCACCGGATATTCTTTTATGCGCTGTTTGATTGGCTGACATGCTCCGCGTTCTAATTGGTATTTACGATAACGCCGGGCAATACCTGAATAACTAGCATCACCGCCTTCCAGTTGAAAAAATCTTATTTCAATATCTTCATAAGCGCATCCGTCATCAAATCTGAAACGCGGATACAGATAATATTTTCCGTTTTCAACTCCGCAAACCAAAGAATATCCAAGATCCATACTGCATACAACTGCCAGAATCGCACGTTCTCCGTGATTTACCGCATAAAACGGCATTACATTGTATGGGAAGACTGATTCGGCGTCATGCCGCTCTTTAAAATAACTTAACGCGGCATGACTACTGTTTTCCTCAAGAGTCTGCTGTATATTGGGGATAAGAAAAAAACCTTCATCGCTGGCAAATGCCGAAAAAGCATCACAGTATATCTCTAGTTCTTCGACTTCTGAGTAAGCAACTGAAGTTTTAAAGATCAACAACTTATGGTTATATTCTACATTCCGTATTTCACTGTGTCCGTCCTTGAACTTAAATTTTAGAGATGCCTTATTCATGTTAATTCCTTATTCTTTATTCATATCATTGCAGGAGTTGTCTGCATATGCGGCAGTGCTGTCTCCAACCGATAACTGCGGTCTTATCATTATTGTACGCCCGCGAATACAGTCGGTTTTCTTTTCCAATGTGTCAATCAGTACACATGCTGCTTCAGCACACACATTTTCCAGATTCCCACATATCGAAGTAAAATCACCAAAAATCTGGCGGTAACTGTAGCCGCCCACAATACTTATGTCTTCTGGAATAGTCTGTCCCAGTTTTTCCAAAGCTGTTTTCACGGCCAGAGCCCGGGGGTCATCTATGCATACTATCGCGCTGATTTTCTGGCTGGCATTCAATGCCGGTTTTAATTCTTTCGTATAGTCAGGAATATTTGACCACGGACTGGTACAACGTTTGAAATCCTGTTGCTGAAAATTAACAATCCATTCAGGATTTAGCGGTAGTCCGAAATACGTAATTGCATTTAAAAAACCCATATAGCGCCGCGCCCCTAGATGCCGCTGTGAACAATCTGAAAAGAAGCCTATATGTCGATGCCCTAATTCATACAAATATTCAACGGCCTGAAAGCTACGGTTAAAATCATCTTCCACTACAAAACTACAATCCAATGCCGGATTATAGCTGTTGATTCCAACACATTCCAGAGCAGCCATGAATTGCTTATAAAACTCTTTGCCTGGGTTTCCCAAAAATACAATTCCACCAATATCTTTATTTTTCATGCATGGTGGCGGCTGCATACTTTCATCAACTTTGGCAAAGAGAAAATTATATCCTTTATGATGTAGGATTTTGGATAATCCATTGAAAATTGGATCGTATATCTCCGCCCTATTAAGCAGTTCTTCTGACATTTCATTAGTGAAATAAAGAAAAAGTATTTGCCGAGAACGAATCTTTTGTTGTTGCACCTCTGATTTCAAGCCTCGTTCCTCCACCGGGATAATATAGGTGCCACTCCCACGAACGCTACGCAATAAGCCCTCACGTTCTAGTGTTCCAATAACTTTTCTTACCTGATAGCGAGTTATGTGATAGCGGCGCATAAAGTGCGACTCTGAGTTCAGTCTGTCACCTCCATGCAACTTGTTAGAATAAATATCTTGTCGCAAACGCCGCTCAAAGTCACTTCTTATATCATTTTTTAAATTATCGACAAAAACACTCATGATATTGAAACTTATTTTATTTTATTAATTAACATCCATAATTAAACTATAAGATTTAACATTTGTAATGTCAACGTATTCAATAAAATAAGAGATAAATAACTTATTGAAAGTTATTTTTTTATCAATGATCTATTCTAGGATTGTACTTGAGAACACATATTTGCATTTATGCTATCAAGGATAGTGTATAATTGTGATTATTTTACTGCATTGGCATCTCAGCGGGGTTATTGTTTTTACGAAAAAACAAGGAGATTCAACCGGTTAGTTCATAACATAATCGCGTGGTTGTCAATTGAATAACATTAAACTTGCGCCGATGCCCTACATTGAGATTCTACGATCGACAAAAGTGGAATTAACTACTACACCTCGCACATCATCTGATGGAGTAATGTGGAGTGAAAGCAAAGCTTCAGCTCTAGCAAACATATTAAAGCAAAATGTAGAAATACCTAGATTCTCTGCAATTTTAGTATTATCATAGCCAACGACAATAGCTCCAGGCAATTTGCTACACCATTTCAACAGAGACTGGGCAGAATAATCATTAGCACATAGAACCAGGTTGTTTGATTCCTCACAGAGTTTACTGACCTTCATGGCTGTTTCATTGTCAATATCTGGTTCATTCCGTTCATAGTCAGAATTTAACAATTTGCGATATGGCGCAATAAGATAATGAAATTCTTTCTGATGGGTTATAGCAAAGCGCTGAATAGATTCGGCTCGAAAATCGGAGAAGGTTTTTCGATAGGATTCATTAACAACGTAGATGATTCGCTTAACCGGATCCTCAAGTAGTTTTTTTAATGTCTCAAACAAGGTGTTTTCGTGATTTACGGCAACAAAATCAGTCCCCGGTAATAGAAAGGATGAAAATTCTGCAACATCAAATAACGAGTTAAAGCACAATGACACCCGAATTCCGTTTTGCAACAGGTTGAGATTCAAATCCAACCAAGGGAAATATTCATTCTGATCAGGTAGATAAATTACATGCATAATGCCATTAGCGCGTAAAGAATAAACTATTTTATCGAAATCACGCCAAGCACTCCATTGGTTTTCACGAAGATTATAAACGACAATACGAATACCACAACGACCAAATTGCCGCTCGATTTCGTCGACCAGCTTCCAGCGAATTCCAGTACGAATAGATGGATCATCCACGTTATTTGAAAGAATGACCCCTATGCATCCCGACAGATTACGCTCTTTTAATGATGGGCAGTGGGCTTCAATTGTGCGTCTGAGCACCCGACTGCCTGATTTTTTAACCGTTTCGATATAGCCATCACGCTGAAGTTTGGCTAAGGCACGACGCACAGTATTACGTGATAATTTATATTGTTCTGCCAATTGTTCCTGATATGGTAAAAATTCCTGTTCCGGCGGCATGGAAATAATTTTGTCAATCAGCAGACGATACAATAATTCATAGCGCGGGACTACTCGGCTATGTTCCCGTTGATAGTCTTTCAGCATTCGTTCGTTCGGCATCATTATCTCGTTTTTAATAATGTTTATAATGTAATATAAGCTTCAAAGCTTTCAATGTCAAATAATGTTCCTATTATGGTCTTTTTTTCTGCATTGATATCCTTTGTTTTCAGTTGCAAAGATTGTTTTATGGCTATATAATCGATATAGATAAATTTTACAGGAGAGATAACATGAAGCTAAAAGACAAAAACGATTTTACGCTCATCGAGCTCTTGGTGGTGATAACAATCATTGCTATCCTTGCCTCAGTAATGTTACCAGCATTAAACAAAGCACGGGAAAGAGCAAAGGGTATTTCATGTTGTAACAACATGAAACAAATAAGTATTGAAGTTGCATCTTATCGAGGAGACTATGATGATATCTTTGCAATCAATCCCAGTCCGAACTGGGCGTGGGTGAGAGGACTGGAAAGTTATACCACAAAAAATCATTATCGTTGTCCATCTACTCCTCATCATTTAGATTATGTTTATAACTCTTATGGAATGATGTCCACAGGAGTAAGCTGGTGGACTGACCATAATAATCTTTTTGGAGAAAAATCTAACTACCTAAGAAAAATCACTGGCAGCTATTTTTATCTTCACATGAAACGGTTAAAAAAACAGTCCGCCTTCCCTATGTTTTTTGATACTTGGGCTTTAGGAAATACCAGTGGCGGGTTTAGTCCCGAAAGCGTGAGATGGGGACACACCTGGTATGTGTTCCGTCCTCAAGAATGGCGTGAGGGAGCTGCAGCACTTAATCATAATGCGCGCGGAACAATTTTGTACGGAGATGGTCATGTAGAACAACCTGACGCCAATCAATATAAGGAACTTAAAATAAATTATTTATTCATAAATAGCGTCCCTGAAATTTTATAAGGAATATATCGAAATGCGTTTATTTTTGTATTGTTGTTTATTGATGGTTTTGCCACTTGCCGCTCAAGAATTGATTCCCGTTGATTTCATGAATCATTATACCATACCTGGACAAGCAACGGTTTTAGAGTTTTTTGCTTCAGGCGAAAACCTACCGGATACGTTTGAGTATCTTCTTTACGATTACAACGGCAAAGAGTGTGGTAAAGGTGTGCTTAAATACTCTACTTCGGGGAAAAAATATCAAACTAATCAGGTTTTTTCACAAGGATTTTTTGAACTTTTCATCGTCGCATCCGATCAAAGGTTTGGCATTGTTTCTCTTCCCGAATTCTCGGATAATCGAGATTATTTTTGGGGGATGAACATAAAGCAATCTCCCCATGACAAGGATATAAGACTGTTCGAGTTGTTACACCGTTTCGGCGTACAGTCATTTCGCAAGTGGCATCCTTATTGGGTGGAAGAAAAAGAACCGGGGGTATGGGGATTGCCATGTTTAGAACTTTGTTACCAGTATGCCGCTAAACAGAAAATGGCTCCATTATTTTATTTCAACCGGGTTCCATTATACATGCGTGCTGAAAAAGACCGTAGAAATCATGCCCTAAAAGTATATCCTGGAACTTTATTGCCTATGGACAAATCACTTTCTGCCATGCTGTCAAGGCGAATGAATTCTCTCGGAAGCTATCAGGTCTGGAACGAACCAGACTTGAAAAAATGTCCAAGCGATTCCTATATTTCATTTTTGGCGGCAAACTCTTGGTATGTGATGCAAAACCATCCATCCGTGCCTGTTGTCAGTAGTGGGTTCTCAACGGCAGATGTATCCGCTGAAGTGTTTGCTCCATATCTAAAAAACGGACTGCTTGACTTAGTAGATGTTTTTGCTTTTCACAATTACAGCAACCCGGAAACGTTTCTGCAACATCTCAAAAAATTCAGACAATTGTTAGAGGCTTACCCCAAAGGAAATCTGCCGTTTTGGATCACCGAGTGTGGAAAATCCTGGTATCGCGGTATAATAAATCCTTCTCAGGTATACGGCGGACCTATCGGCAAGTTACGTGCCGATATAGATGACGATTTACTTTCTCTCAACTGGATTGTCTCCAAAGCCTGTCTTGCCAGAGCCGCTGGCGTAGAAAGATTCTTTCCTTTCATCCTGAATTTTCATTCCGAGGGACGCGGTAATTTTGGTTTGCTGGATTTCCATTCGACTCCGCTCCGGTCTTTGGCTGGATACTTTTTCTGCGTCAGAATCTTATCCGGTAAGGAATATATCGGTTCAACTACTGTTTCGCCAGAGGGAGGGAGGCGTATGCTGTTCTTTTCTGACGACGAAGAAAACATTGTGGTGATATTAACCGGTAACCACGAAATAGAGAAAATCGACATTTCAACATTGAATGCATCCGTGCTTTATGCCGCAGATGGTAGCCGGATGAACGCAAATAAGAGCAATACGTATTATGTTTCTGGAGGAATTGCTTATGCAGCAGTAAAGGAATTTCCTGCTCCAGACAAGCCCGATCCTCTGCTGAAATTATCGCATATTGCACGCAACTACCGTAAAACAGTGAAAAAAGTATATCCGGTGGTATTCTCCTTTGACAGTTCGGAAATCAAACATCGTAATAAAGAAGCGTATCTAATTACTCCGTCGAAACTCAAGTTCAAAATAAGCAATTTGTCCGATGAAAAACAAATCCTGGCATTGCAATTGCTTTTGCCCGCTGGAGGAAACTGTAAAACTAAAGTTCCGCCTATGCTGGAACTTCCGCCTCGAAGTGAAAAACATATTTCATTAGACGTAAATCTTTCTGCAATCACCAACCATGAATTTGAGATAGTTTTGACGGACAAACACAACAGTGCAAGAGAGTTAATCCTGTTTTTCTCTGATCCTTATCGACTACGCACTGAGAGCTTTGGCTTAAACTCTCCTAATTCATGGCGACCTAATTGTGCGGGGGGAAATATGACCGTATCCATGGACAAAAAAGAAAATGCAATACATTTTCATGTCGATTTTAGTAACGTAAAAGATGAAAGTCATTGGGTAAATCCTGAATATTCACTAAACCTGCCAAACGAAAATCTGCGTAATTCAGTGGGCATTTCTTTTGACATAAAAACCCGGCAAAGCAATGGTAGTTTTCGATTTCAATATGCCTCGTTTCAGGTAGTGTTTGAACATACCGGAGACTACATTACTTTTTCGTATCCCAAACCTTCTCTCCCAGAATGGGAACACCGAATATTTCTCTGGCCGAATACTCTGGATACCGGAAAAATCCGTGGCATACGGATAGGTTTAGGTCCTACCTCCGATATTTTGGATTATTGGCTTCGCAATATAAAAATACATTACAAGGATTGAAAATTATGTATGAATGCAAACTCTTTTACCGTTCCGGTAAAGTAGAAACAAAAATGTTGGAGCATGATGGCAACATTGTAAAACTATTAAGAACAGACATTCCAGAGGGGGTAGATCACATAGATTTTATGCCCGACTTTTTTAAGACTCCGGTCGGTTCTACAGGATTTTTTCTAGTTCCAAGTATCCTGAATGATGGACATGCCGCACAAACGTTTTTCCATCCTCGTGAAAATTGTGAATGCGCCTTCGACAAAAACAATATGGCAATATATGCCAAAAGTGACGGAGATGCTGCTTTGTTGGCAGTGGTAACCGGTATGCCAATGGATTACACTCTTATAGCCGGTATAAATAATGAAGGATATTATCTATATCCACGTTTTATTCTGGATTGTGAGGTTCCTCCAGAAGATTTGGAAGTTCATTTCCTGAATGTAAAAGGTGGCACCTATTCGGCAATCGCCAGGCGTTACCGCCAGTACCAGCTTGAGCGTAAAGCCTGTTTGCCGCTAAAGGAACGCATGAAGGAATATCCGGTCATCGAAGAATCGGCTAAAGGACCGGGAGTAAGAATACGAATGGCGTGGAAACCGGTTCCCCCTCCAGTTCTCGAACAGACCGAAGAAAATGAACCACAAATACATGTCGCTATTACCTTTGATAGAGCATGCGATATTATTGACGAATTTCATAGACAGGGAATTGAAAATGCCGAATTCTGTCTTGTAGGCTGGAATAAATCCGGTCATGACGGCAGATTTCCAGATATTTTTCCGGTAGAGCCACTGCTTGGTGGAGAAAAAGGGTTGATTAGATTAATCAGCAAAGCCCAAAACTACGGATATCTTATATGCGCACATACCAATTTGTTGGACTCTTATACCATTGCTAAGCGCTGGCGAGTTGAGGATATAATAAAAAATCCTGATGGAACTCCTGTAAAAAGCGATTGCTGGGGAGGCGGTCAATCCTATCTGCTCTGTCCAGAGGCCGCACATAAACGCTTTGCAAATGAAGATTTTAATGAAATGGCCGGGTTAGGCTTCCGTGGAACTCATTATCTTGACGTCATGAGTGTTGCAACGCCACGCAAGTGTTATGATTTGCAGCACCCTCTTTCACGGCGTCATGCGGGTGAATGGCGCGGAAAAACACTTGCTCTTGCCCGTGAAAAATTTGGAGCCAGCGGCTCGGAAGGATCTTTAGATTTTTGTATCGGAGACTTAGATTTCGTTTTATATACTATTTTTTATATGAATCCACCAATGCCGGCTATATGTGATGAATTCATCCCGTTTTGGCATATTGTCTATCATGGTATTGTTTTGTATAACTCTTTTTGTGATACAGTCAATTCTGCGATAAAAAAAGATCCTGCGCTTTGGCTCAGAAATGTCGAATGCGGAGGGAGACCACAAGCATATTATTACTCGAAATTCCTTTCTGTCGGCGATAATTGGATGGGGAATGAAGATCTGGGTTGTTCTTGCGACGATGAACTCCGTGCCGGCGTAACTAAAATCAAAAAAGAATTTGATGAATACAAGATGATTAGGGATCTTCAATATGAGTTTATCGAAGAACATAAAAAATTGGCTGACAACGTGTTTTTAATTGTCTATTCCAACGATGCCAAGCTTGTGGTTAACAGATCCAGTCATGATTTTGATTTTGGTGAGGTTATTGTTCCTGCCGAATCATTTATGCGGTTTTAGATAATAATAAGATCCATATAATTCGCATGTTGGAGTTTTCCTGAAATTGAAGTTTTTTTATCAGATAGCCATCCTGACGTCAGTGTTGAATTGTGGAGAGCGAAAATCGTATATAATGTACTTAACATAAAAACTTTAGGAGCTGTAAAGGTTATTTCTGAACGGCTCCTTAGTGCCAGTAAAACGAAAGAAACTACAGAAAAGAGGAATATTATGAGAAAGATGTTTTTGGCTTACATCGCCACGATAGCGTTAGCAGGATCAGTATGGTCTGAAACCGGAAAAATTTGTCGTGAATATTGGATAGAGCATTCCGGCAGACTGAACGGAGTGAAGAGAAATATCGCAAAAGCTAAAGCTCCCACTGGCAGAGATACACTTGTATCTTTTGAGACGGTGTGCTGGAAAAATAGTAAAAAAAAGAAAAATTGGGGCAACAAATATGCCCAGCGTGTATTCGGTTTCCTTATCCCTGAGGAAAGTGGCGAATACATTTTCTGGATTGCCTCCGATGACTCCTCCGAGCTTATGCTCAGTTCCGATGATAGTCCTGCCAACGCTAAACGCATTGCCCGTGTTGACTCATGGACTCCTCAACGTAAATGGAACAAATATCCGGTACAAAAGTCGCAAACTATAAGGCTGGAAGCTGGTAAGAAATACTATATTGAAGCGATTATGTACGAAGGCTCAGGAGGTGATAATCTAGCTGTAGCTTGGGCTAAAAACGCAGATGAAGCCAAGCCGGAAATAATTAAGGGCCAGTTTCTAAGTACTGTTTCGGAAGGCACTCCCAGTGCCTATGCTAAAAATAAATAAGTTACTATTGTTAATAAGGGAGACTTTGAAAGAATGATTAGACAAAAAGAAAAAACCAATACCCCATTGAAAATCATAAAATATTCAGATAATGATAATTTCCTGAAATCTAATCCGCATGTTTTTTATGGATATTTAATCAAAACAATTTTGAGTATTACTGTGCTTTTCACTGTTTTATCGGATGCCAAGGCTTATAAATATCCGATTTTTGCGGATCAAAAGCTTTCCAGACCAACTGGATTACGGCATATTTTACCAAATGAAATCCAAGTTAATATTGAACATGTTTCCCGCCATCAGCCAGACCGCTTGTTTTCTAATCCTGAAGCATTGAAAAAGTTGGCTGAATTCTATCGTGATACACCGGAAGGACTTGTAGAATGGAGGAGGATGACTGGTCGTACAGCTGAAATTCTAAACAACTGGGATTTTAGACGCAAAGGATTAGCTGGAGCCCGCTATACATATCGAGTTAGAACTATTGCCGATCTAGCAATATGCTATCTTTTGAGCGGACATATGGAATTGGGTCAATTTATTCGTGGACATACCTTGTTAGCGGCTTCACTCCCGATAGAATTCTGGCTTCATTCCGAATTGCGCGGCTATGATTCTGGTAAACCATTAGGCAAATTAGAGACTGCGATGTTAAGCTCCGCCATTGCCATGACATTATCTCTTGCCGGTGATTTGTTCGCCCCGGAAGAAAAAATTCAAGTAAAAAACGCTCTTAAACAAAAAGGGCTTATTCCTTGCATGAATTGGATTAATGAAACTACAAAAAAAAACAATTTTGTCGCAGTTATCTGTTCGGGAGCCTACATTACTGCTCGTTATTTTGGCGAATACGAGGGCATGAAAAAAGCTCGCCAAACTATGAGTAAATATCTCAATTCCAGCATCGAACCCGATGGCAGTTATGGTGAAGGGCTTGGTTATTTTGTTTATCCAATCAGTGAAATAGCTCGAGCTGTAGTATTTATGTCTCCTGAAGAACAGCAAAAAACCTTTGCTTCTTCTGGACTGAGGTTTTCTGCACAATGGCAGGCTTATCCATATTTTTACTTATCCGACCGTGAGAAACGCCCACGCCCCTATCTGATTCACTTCAGCGATAACAGCTGTTATCAAACACCTACAGTAATTATAACACAGGCTGTACTTTTTCGTGATGGTATTGCCATGTGGTTGCATAAAAAATTCCAATCGCCTATTAATTGGTTAAATAGGTTATTTATGTATTCTCAGACTGAAAAACTCCCGGAACCACAGTCACCTGCAAAATTGGGGCTGCCGTTAATTAAAACCTTTGATAATGGCGACAATTTCATTCGCTCGTCTTGGGATGACAACAGCATTGTTCTAGGACTACGCAGTGGTAATGGCTCTAGGATAGAATTCAGTCATCAGCGTCCAGAACTTAATTCTATCTGCATGGGAGCTTATGGAGAATATCTGATAGTGTCACCAGGTTCTGCCTCATATCGCAGTCCCTTGCGCTATTTATGGGATATGGCTACCCGCTCAGCTAATACTATTTCAATTGATAGTAACCTAAATTCCGCAGTAATGTAAACTATGCATCGGTATTGGCGATGCCGAAGCATTCCATAACGAGGCGCTGAATTCTGGTAGGT
>JAFGXT010000069.1 GCA_016936495.1 Victivallales bacterium | reverse complement strand
ACCTACCAGAATTCAGCGCCTCGTTATGGAATGCTTCGGCATCGCCAATACCGATGCATAGTTTACATTACTGCGGAATTTAGGTTGACGAGTTACAATGTGTTGCAGGTTAATACATTTCGCCGGCGGCGACCAGCACCCCGCCGCTAGATCGCGTCCCGGCACTGCCGGTTGAGTTTAACATTCGACCCGCTACACGGATTTATTTTTCATAAAAGACAGTACAAAAATCCCGGTGCTGCAAAATCGGCACCGGGATTTTATAATATCAGTTTTTACGCGTAATCAATAACGGTAATGTTCGGGCTTGTACGGGCCTTCGACCGGAACTCCGATATAATCAGCCTGATCTTTGGTCAATACCGTGAGTTTTGCGCCAAGCTTTTTCAGATGCAACGCCGCAACTTCTTCGTCGAGCTTCTTAGCCAGACGGTAAACGCCGATTTTACGCTGGGAATTGAGCGCTATGTCGATCTGCGCCAAAGTCTGATTGGTGAAGCTGTTGGACATCACAAAGCTGGGGTGTCCGGTAGCGCAGCCGAGGTTGACCAGACGACCTTCTGCAAGAACATAGATGCAATGTCCGTCGGCAAAAGTATAACGGTGCACGGGGCATTCACTGCCTTTGATTACTTCTTTTTTAACGCCCGGCCAGTTTTCGAGTTTCGCCATCTGTATTTCATTATCGAAATGACCGATGTTGCACACGATGGACTGATCTTTCATCTTGCTCATATGTTCAGCGGTGATGATATCCTTATTGCCGGTGGTGGTAACATAGATGTCGGCATAGGGGAGAGCGTCTTCGATAGTGCAGACCTTAAACCCGGCCATACATGCCTGAAGCGCGCAAATTGGATCGACTTCGCTGACCATTACCTGAGCGCGTTCATTGCGCATAGCTTCGGCGCAGCCCTTACCGACGTCGCCATAACCGCAGATCATGGTGGTTTTGCCGGAAATCAGCACGTCCATGGCGCGTTTGAGTCCGTCAGTCAGGGAGTGGCGGCAACCGTAAACATTGTCAAACTTACTTTTGGTCACGGAATCATTGACGTTGATCGCCTGGAACAGAAGTTCGCCTTTTTCTTCCATATGGATGAGGCGATGAACTCCGGTAGTGGTTTCTTCGGATACGCCTTTGACTTTTGCGGCGACTTTGTGCCAATGCCCATGGTTATCTTTGAGAACTTTTTTCAGCAGCGCGTTAATGCACTGCATTTCATAAACATCGGTGGGCTCATCAAGAATAGCGGCGTTGTTTTCGGCCGCGTATCCGCGATGAATGAGCATAGTGGCGTCGCCGCCATCATCCACGATCTGGTCAGGGCCGCTGCCATCGGGCCAGGTCAGAGCCTTATAAGTGCAATCCCAGTATTCTTCCAAAGTTTCACCTTTCCACGCAAACACCGGAACGCCCGCCTTAGCAATTGCGGCGGCGGCATGATCCTGAGTGGAAAAGATATTGCATGAGCACCAGCGTACGTCTGCACCCAGTTCAACCAGGGTTTCGATCAGTACCGCGGTCTGAATAGTCATGTGCAAGCTGCCCATGATCTTAAGACCTGCCAATGGTTTAGCTTTACCGTACTTTTCCCGGGTAGCCATCAGACCGGGCATTTCCTGCTCGGCGATGATAATCTCTTTACGCCCGAAATCAGCCAGGCTGATATCCGCTACTTTATAATCCATAATAATGTCTCCAGTTTTTTTTAATTTATTTCTTATTGTTTTATCATTTATAATCAAGACACAGCATTAGAGCAAGCTAGAAGCCACCGGCTTTTTCCAGCAGCTTGCCTGTCATAAGTCTGAAAGGAGATAGCATTTTATTTTCAGCTCCGGTAAAAGATCTTTTTAACCGCGTCCCAGCGTTCGCGCGGAATCTTCGCGCCGATCACCTGAACGACTTCGGCACCGAGAACCGAACCACAGGTAGCACACCCGGTCATATCACGTCCGTCAAGCAAACCGAACAGGAATCCTGTCTGCCAGAGGTCGCCGGCTCCGGTAGTATCCACTACCTTTTCCGCCAGCACTGCGGGAACCCGTACAGTAGTGCCGTTCTGAGCGATGCAGCAGCCTTCTTTGCCCAACTTTACCGCCGCTATCGGACAATACTTATTGAGATTCAACGCCTGTTCTTCAGGAGAGATGTCGCCACAGAAAGCTCTGGCTTCATCTTCGTTGGCAAAAACTATATCCACATATTTCTCCAACACTTCCGGAAGTATGTCGCGCTTGAAACCAACCACTTCAAAAGACGCCAGGTCAAGACTGACAACACAGCCCGCGGCTTTAGCGGTCTCCAGCACTTTACGGAAATAATCCTCGGCAAACATCACATAACCTTCCACGTGCACATGGCTTATACCCTGAAATATTTCCGGGGATACATCTACAGGGGTTATCGCCGCCGCGGCGCCAAGATCCGTACGCATAGTACGTTCAGAATCGGGAGTAATGAGACTCAGGCAGCAACCAGTATGAATTGTGTCGCTGTAACGAAAGTTACTGATGCCTCCACCGAGTTTTTCTAAACTACCGGTATAGAATTTTCCGTCATCATCATACCCAACCATACCCAGAAAAGAGGTTTTAACATTCAATTCCGCCAACCCGAAGATCGTATTTCCGGCGGAACCGCCGGGTACTTTTTCCGGTTCAACGCCAGAGGCGTCAAGCAAACCGGCGAGCTTTTCACGATCTACCAGTTCCATACCGCCTTTGCCACCGTCAATGGAGGCGATAAATTCTTCACTTACATTCACCAGCAGATCGACAATCGGCGAGCCGACTCCCAGTACTCTATATTCAGCTGCCATTACGCGCTTCTCCTTGATCCACATTCAGCCAAAAAGCCGTCTCCTGAATTTTACTTCGGAAAACGGCTATGGCATTATATTTTATTTAAAAACTTAAAGATATGCTTTCGCAGCGGCTTTAAGTTCATCAATCTTATCGGTTCTTTCCCATGGGAACATATCTCTGCCAAAGTGACCATATGCCGCAGTCTGCTGATAAGACCAGCCATTTTTGGCCGGATTACGCAGATCCAAAGTTTTAATGATGCCTGACGGGGTCAGGTCAAAAACCTTGCGGATAATGGCTTCAAGTTTGGCGTCGTCATCAATTATGCCAGTCCTGTAAGTGTCGGCATTGATGCTCAGCGGCTCAGCTACGCCGATGGCGTACGCCACCTGGACTTCGCATTTATCCGCTAATCCTGACGCGACAATATTTTTGGCGATATAACGGCACATATATGCGGCTGAACGGTCAACCTTGGTGCAATCTTTGCCTGAAAACGCGCCGCCGCCGTGAGAGCCTACGCCGCCGTAAGTATCGACGATGATCTTACGTCCGGTCAGACCGGTGTCACCATTAGGACCGCCGACTACGAATTTGCCGGTGGGGTTGATGTGATAGACTACGTCATCATTCATCAATTCAGCAGGGATGACTTTCTTTGCTACCATTTTGACCAGCGCTTCAAGGTCTTTCAGGTTCATATCTTCGGTATGCTGGTGAGAGACCACGATAGTCTCAACATTTACCGGTCTGCCTTTCTTGTAGCGAATGGATACCTGGCTCTTGGAGTCAGGACGCAGGAAAGAGTATTTTTCAGAATCGTCTTTGCGGATACGCGCCAGCTCTTCAACTATCTTATGCGCGTATATAATTGGAGCAGGCATCAGTTCAGGGGTCTCGTTAGTGGCAAAACCGAACATCATGCCCTGATCGCCGGCACCCTGTTCCGCGTGAAGTCCCATTCCCTCGGTAACGCCCTGGGAAATATCCGGTGACTGGCTATGGATGCAGATCATCACTTTGCAGGAATCCGCGCAGAAACCGATGTCAGCATGGTTGTAGCCAATATTGTGAACGGCTTTACGTGCGACTTCTTCCCAGTTGACCTTGGATTTAGTGGTGATCTCGCCAGAGATGACAATCAGGTCTGTAGTGGTGAGGGTCTCACACGCTACGCGGCTGTTGGGATCGTCTTTCAGACAGGCATCCAGGATCGCGTCAGATATCTGGTCACAAACTTTATCGGGATGTCCTTCCGAAACGGATTCGGAGGTGAACACGTGCTCAGCATGAATCTTACTCATGGTCAATTCCTTCCTTTTATTTTTTATAATAGTTTAGTTTATCATACAAAGTTTACTTTATAAGATAGTTGTTGCTTGTAAAACTTACAACCGACATAAATGATTTTTTGGTGATAAATCTATAGCTATTATAGTTTGAATCCTGGACTTATATGCATATATTACACTGCAAGTCGGAAACAATCTTGATGGAATGGCATATGTACAACAATAAAAAAGTTATAGTGGTCATGCCCGCGTACAACGCGGCGAAAACTCTGAAAAAGACTTATGCTGAGGTTATGGCTCAAGCGTTTGTGGATAAAGTGGTGATAGTTGACGACGCCAGCAGTGACGAGACCTCACGCATCGCCGCCACGCTCGACAACGCTCTGTGTTTTCGCATAGAACACAACACCGGCTATGGCGGCAATCAGAAAAAATGCTATGAACTCGCCCTCAAGGAAGGTGCCGACATTGTCATCATGGTTCACCCCGACTATCAGTACACCCCTATGCTCATTCCCGCAATGACCTCCATGATCGGCAACGGTTTGTATCATTGCGTACTGGGTTCGCGGATTCTCGGCGGCGGAGCGCTTGCCGGAGGCATGCCGTTGTACAAATATATCTCCAACCGTTTCCTGACTATGGCGGAAAACATCATGCTCGGCGCCAAGCTCTCCGAATATCACACCGGATACCGGGCTTTTTCGCGCGAACTGCTTGAGACTATCGACCTCAGCGTAAATTCTGATGATTTTATCTTTGACAATCAGATGCTCGCGCAGATCGCCTGGACTGGAGCCACTATCGCCGAAGTAAGCTGTCCGACCAAATATTTCCCGGAAGCGTCAAGCATCAACTTCAAACGCAGCTCCATCTATGGCTTAGGCTGCCTGCTGACGGGAATGAAGTTCATGCTGGCAAAACGCGGCTTGTTTAAATCCAGACTGTTCTCCGGCATCCGCCGCGACTGCCTTCGCGATAACGCCGGAAACTGAAATCAAATCCAACCGATATTATACAGAAAAGCTATCATCACCGCCACCGGACTGATAAAGCGGATGAATATTCCCCATAGCGCCGCCAGCGTCAATACATGATAATCCGAATTATGGCTTGGATCGTCCTTGAGTCCGGCAAGCAGGGCAATGAGATGCACATCCGCAAAATTGTGAGAGCCATGCCGTATTTCCTCCACCGCTTTTCGCGTTCCCCATACCCAACCTACAAATATTGAAATAGAAATACCGCCGAGCGGCAACAGCCAGTTAGACGCGATATTATCCATAAAATCAAAGAAACTCGCGTCGTCTACCCCGAAAAGTCCTGTCAGTCCGGAATGCAACCACTCCACCCGAGTCCAGTCACTGACGCTTACCGCACAGAGACAACCCAGCAGTCCGATGATACATCCAACGCCTATGACCGCCGGAGTACGTTTGATTTTAAGCTCGTCCATTGCCGCCGCCACCACCACCTCCAGTAAACTGATGCCAGAAGTCAAAGCGGCGATTATCAACAACAGGAAAAACAAGCCCGCCCAGAATATCCCGCCTGGCATTTGTGTCATCACCAACGGTACAGTGTTGAATACCAACCCCGGCCCCGCCGACGGCTCCATGTTAAACGCGAACACCGCCGGGAATATCGCCAGTCCGGCAAGTATCGCCACCAGAGTGTCCAGCGCCACAATCGACAAAGTCGACAGAAACAGATTCTGGTCTTTTGAAACATAACTGCCGTAAGTGATAATCGCCCCCATGCCTAAACTAAGCGTGAAAAACGCATGACCAAGTGCAATCAACACTGAATTTGTGCTGATCGCGGAAAAATCAGGCGACAACATAAACGCCACTCCTTGCGTCGCGCCGGGAAGACTCAGCCCGCGCAGAATAAGAATAAACAGCAATAAAAACAGCAAGGACATCAAAATTTTCGACCAGCGCTCTATCCCCTTTTTCACCCCGCCCATCACAATAACGACGCATAGAAACATAAATCCCAAATGACAGCCGATGGAGTAATAAGGATTCGCCACCAAACTGGAAAAAGACTGCTCCGCCGCCACCTTGTCCACAAAGTCCAAACCTCCGCTTAGCGCTTTGCCGAAATACGCAATTGTCCATCCCGCCACGACACTATAAAAGGACAATATGACAAACCCGGCAAACACCCCGCAAAAACCTACCACCCGCCATGAATAGGCAAACACCAACGCCCCGAGCACAAACATCAGCACCGCCATGCCATAGTTGTGAAACAATAACAATCCCATCCCGGTAAGCAACATGCAAAGTCCGAAAAAATGGGAAAGCTTAGAGCTTTCAGGACTTATAGATCCGAAAGCCCCTATCGGATTCTTCTGGGTATGCCTCCCCAACGACATTTCGCACAGCATGACCGGAATCCCTATCACCGCAATACACACCAGATAGATCAGAACAAAAGCTCCGCCTCCGTTTTCTCCGGTTATATATGGGAATTTCCAGATATTGCCCAGTCCCACTGCGGATCCAGTCGCGGCAAGAATAAAACCGATGCCGCTTCCCCAATGCTCACGTGGTGAATTGTTTGCCATATAAATCGCCCTTTTATAATTGCAATTGTTTTTTGGGGTAATCTT
>JAFGXT010000068.1 GCA_016936495.1 Victivallales bacterium | reverse complement strand
AGCTTCACAATCCCCGGCATGCTCCGAGAGCAACAGATTCAGCGCGGTTCTGCGCATATCGCGTACTTCTTCAGTCGAGGATTCAACTTCTTGTCCGGGGGCAGGGCAAGCGGAGCAGGAGGGCAGAAAACGCCCGGTCTTGCTGTCCTTGACCACGCATACAAAGCATGAGGTGGTTCTGGATATTTTTTCGTTATGGCACAAAGTCGGGATACTGATTCCGTTTTTCTCGGCAACTTTCAGGATGGTTTCCCCGGGTTGCGCCGTAAATTCTTTTCCGTCTATTTTAAATTTGATCTCACTCACTGTAATAACCCTCGCCTTTTTCGACCCGGTGAATAGTATCTTTGGGGCACACTTCGATGCAGGTGTTACATCGTGTGCATTTGCTGTTGTCAATAATAAAATCAGCGCTGACTGCGTCAACCGGACAATTCTTTATGCAGAGCTTGCATTTTATGCATTTCTCCGGATCAATTTTAATATCCACCAGATTATTGCATGCCAGAGCGGAGCATTTATGGTCGACCACATGATCGACAAATTCATTTTTAAAGTAACGCAGTGTCGCCAGAACCGGATTGGGAGCGGTCTGACCCAGTCCGCACAGCGAACCTTTTTTGATTTTTGGACCGATGTCTTCAAGAAAATCAATATCCGCTTCGACGCCTTCTCCGGCGACAATACGCTCGAGCGTCTCAAACATACGCTTGGTTCCCACGCGGCAGAAAGTACATTTGCCACAGGATTCACGATGTGTGAAATCCAGGAAATATCTGGCGGTCTCCACCATACAGCGGTTGCTGCCGATGACGATCATACCGCCGGAACCCATAATCGCGCCCAGAGAATTGAGCGAGTCATAATCAACCGGCGTGTCAAAGAGTTCTTTCGGGATACAGCCCCCGGAGGGACCGCCGGTTTGAACAGCTTTGACGTCTTCCGGTCTGGCGCCGCCGACGTCAAACACTATCTGTCCGATAGTAGTACCCATGGGCACCTCGATCAGTCCGGGATTTTCCAGGTCTCCCGCCAGTGCGAACAGTTTTGTGCCCTTGCTCTTTTCCGTTCCTACTTTGGCGAACTCTTCCGCCCCTTCCGCAATCAGTACCGGGATATTGGCGAAAGTCTCGACGTTATTAAGAGACGTTGGATAACCGTTCCAACCGCTGTCGGTGGGGAACGGTGGACGGAAACGCGGAGTGCCGCGACGCCCTTCAAGCGACGCGATCAGCGCGGTTTCCTCGCCGCAGACAAAGGCGCCTGCACCTTCTTTGATGATGATGTCCAATGCTTTGCCGTTGATGACGTTAAGCTGGTGCTTTTTGATGTCTTCAATAGCTATTTTAAGATGTTTTATCGCCAGCGGATATTCGGCACGGCAGTAGATGAACAAAATATCTGAACCGGTGGCGTAGGCGCCTATAAGCATACCTTCGAGCACTTGGTGAGGAACACTTTCCATCATGGATCTGTCCATAAACGCGCCTGGATCGCCCTCGTCGGCATTGCACACCAGAATTTTTTTATCAGCGTTCTTTTTGGCGGCAAGGAATTGCCATTTTAGTCCGGTGGGAAAGCCGCCGCCGCCGCGTCCGCGTAATCCTGATCTTTTGACCTCATCGACGACTTCCTCAGGAGTCATACCCTGCGCTTTGCGCAATGCGGCGTAACCGCCGTTAGCCATATATTCGTCAATCGATATGGGGTCTATTTTCCCCGCCAGGCGGGTGACTTTAAGCAGCTCGTGCTGTTTGCGTTTCTCCGGAATGACCAGCCGGTTTTCCGCACCCAGCTCAAGAATGTTGTCCAAAGATTTCTGATCGGCTTTCACTTCACGATAGATTATCGAGCCTTCACTGGTCTCCACTTCCACCATCGGTTCTGCATAACAGTGCCCGATACAGCCTACGCCCTCAACCGGAATCCCTTTGGAATTAGCCTTGAAGAAATCATAGACGTCCCCGGAACCGGCGGCAAGCCCGCATGACGCGGTACCAACTTTGATTTTAATTATCTCAGCCATTGTTTCTATATTCCTTAAGGATTTTTATTGTCGCTTTGCGGTCAAGTTTTCCGTAAACTTTGCCATTGATGCTCAGCACCGGCGCAAGACTGCAACAGCCCAGGCAGGCGACCGTCTCAATGGAAAAAAGTCCTTCGGCATCGGTTTCCCCATCACGAATTCCCAGTTCTGTGGAAATCCAATCCAGAATCATAGTGCTGCCCTTGATATGACAGGCGGTGCCGTCGCATACACTTATACAATATTTGCCGGGTTTTGAGCGCTTGAACTGCGCGTAAAAGGAGACCACTCCTTCAACTTCGACGTCCGGGACTGAAAAGTATTCCGCGACAGCCAGAATGGCGTCGTCGGAAATATATCCCTCATGCCCCTGGATCGTCTGCAAGCCCTTGATCAGATAGGTTCTGGAGCTGTCGATCTCTTTAAGATAGCTGAATTGCTCTAACATTCACCTTTTCTCCGTTTAAGTTAAAATTCCAATATACAAATGTCTGTATTCTTATTTGTTTTTCTTTAATATCCGTCTATTGCGCTTGAATATGACAACACGAACAGTATTTTAAGTTTTCGCTATATAAAATACGCTGATTTAAAGTCGAAAACCAGAAAGAAATCAAAATTATGAAAAATATATATACCATAGCATTTCTAATGTTACTTTCAATTTTTACATTATCTTTATCTGCGGAAATAACCGAAAAAAATACTGAAGACGCGTCGACTTCTACAAAACGCGTACGAATAGCTTGCGCGACCGGGGGCAACAGCTTCATTAACATGGCGGCTGAGGCTTATTCTCAGGCTGACGCTTCAATCAGAGTGAGCATAGTCCGTTCTCTTCCGCTTACAGCTTTGGAAATGCTCAACCGCAAAGAAGTGGACATCGCGATCATCGACACACCGACTGACCTGACGCCGGTTTTGACGTTGTTAAAACCTTTCGCCGCTGCGGTTAACAAGAAAAATCCCATTGAGACTGTCAGCATGGCGATGCTGAAACAAATATTCAGTGGGGACATGAAACTTTGGCCGGACAATCAACCGGTAAGACTTATCAGCGCAAAAGCGGAGACCGAAGAGGCGCTACTGCTGGAAAGCATTTTTGGCGTCCCGGCGGCAACATCCTCTCTGGCGGTAACAACTGACTCTGGACGCGGTGTCGCTGCACTTATCGCCGTTAATCCTGATGGCACAGGATGCTTTCCGTTGGAATACTATGACCATAAAGTAAAGATACTCAAAGTCGACGGTGTATTTCCGGGCGAAAAAGAAATATGCTCAGGCAAATATAAGCTGGTAGCGGAAATAAAAATACTGTGTGGGGAATCTCCAGATCCGCAAGTACGCGGATTTATTGATTTTCTCCAAGGCAAAACCGCCGGACAAATCTACAAATATTTGAGTTTATATATAAAGTCAACAAAATCTCAGGAACAGTAGACATGCACGCCAGACCCTTTTTCATAACAGGAACCGGCACCGATATAGGCAAAACTTTCATTACCGCCGGAATAGCCGCCAAAGCCGTGGAGGCAGGATTTGAAACTGCATTGGTAAAACCTGTTCAAACCGGTACCGATGAATACCCAAGTGATGTTCAGACCATTCATGCCATGGTTCCGGGACTATACCCGCTCGACACCGCATTGGCGGTGCCTTTCCAATTTAAACTGGCGGCGTCGCCACACCTGGCGGCACGGATGGAAGGTGCAAAACTTGAATTGGACGCTATAGTCAGGCATTGCCGTGAACTCGAAAAGCTTACGGCTGTAGATGTAATGTTGTTTGAAGGCGCGGGCGGACTTTATGTGCCGCTGAACGATACTGATACCATGCTTGATCTGATCGCCCGCCTGGACTATCCCGTGATCCTGGTTGCCGACGCCCTGCTGGGGACAATCAATCATACCATGCTCAGCGTCATGGCTTTGCGTGGCGCTGGAATCAAAACCGCCGGCGTCATTATCAATAATATGCCCGAAACTGAAAACCTGATAGTATCCGATAATATCGCCACCATAGCACAGCATAGCCAACTGCCGATACTGGCGACGGTTAAACGCGTCACTGGCAAGATAACCATGAATAAGCTCACTAGCGCTTTTAACACACTGGATATAAACAAATTAATGGCACATTGACGCGGCTGAAACAAATTCCCTGTGGAGATTTTTTACTTTTTTTTACCGAAAATATTTTATAAATCAAAAATAACGTATAAATTACGCATCTACATTATTCTGAAGACAGATGAAATCATATAAATAAAAAAAGTAAAAAGGAGTACAGAGTATGTCAACAAAAAAATTCAAGACCGAGGTGCAACACCTTCTTGACCTGATGATTCACTCTCTTTATTCCAACAAGGATATTTTCCTGAGAGAGTTGATCGCCAATTCCGCCGACGCCATCGACAAAGCCAGATTCGAATCACTTCAGAATCCCGACATGGCGGCGGAATGGGAAATCCGTATCGACACGGATAAAGAAGCTAAAACCATAAAGATCAGCGACAATGGCGTCGGCATGACCATGGATGAGGTCAACACCAATATCGGCACCATCGCCAAATCCGGGACAAAAGCCTTCATGAAGGCTCTGGAGGAAAAGAACGCCTCTGATTCGGACGTGCCGGAACTCATCGGTCAGTTCGGGGTCGGATTCTATTCCGCGTTCATGGTGGCGGACAAAGTGGAAATCCTCACTAAACGCGCAGGTAGTAGCGAACCCGCCGTAAAATGGTCTTCATCCGGCAAAGAAAACTATGATGTTGCAGAAGCTGAGAAAGCCTCGCAAGGTACTGAAGTTACCGTCTACCTCAAAGAAGATATGGATGAATACCTGAGCGAATGGAAAATCCGCCAGATAGTGAAGAAATATTCAGATTATATCGAATATCCCATAAAGATGCAGGTTGTCAAGAAAGGCGAAGACGACAAAGAAGAAATATCCGAAGAAACCGTCAACTCGCAAAAGGCCATCTGGCTGCGCAATCCCTCCGACGTCAAACAGGAGGAGTACGATAACTTTTTCGAGCATCTGGCGCATTTCGGCAAGCCAATGAAAACGATACACTTCTCAGCCGAAGGTACCTCCGAGTTCAAAGCTCTGATGTTTCTGCCGGAGAAGGCTCCCTTTGACATGTTCACGCCGGATAATGCCCGCAAAGGCATGCACTTATATGTGCGCCGCGTATTCATCACCGACGAATGCAAACAATTACTGCCGGATTATTTCCGCTTCGTCAAAGGTGTAGTCGATTCCAGTGATCTGCCACTGAACGTGTCGCGTGAACTGTTGCAGGAAAACGCGAAAATGACGATGATTCAGAAGAATTTGGTCAAAAAACTGCTGAGCGAACTCAAAAAGATGCAGGAAAAAGAGCCGGAAAAATATCTGGCGTTCTTTAAGGAATTCGGTAAAGTCCTCAAAGAAGGCATTCATACCGATTATACCAACAAGGACAAGCTTCAGGATCTGGCGATGTTCGAGAGTATGAACAATGAACCAGGCAAGCTTATTACTCTCAAGGAGTATGTCCACACCATGCCTTCGGCGCAGAAGGATATCTATTTTATCACCGGAGAAAGCCGTAATATGCTGGAGAACTCCCCGCACCTGGAAATACTCCGTAGCAAAGGTTTCGACGTACTGTTCATGACCGACCCGATCGACGAATGGGTGGCGCAGTCAATGAATGAATATGAAGGTAAAAAATTCATGGCCGTCGGTAAAGGTGAAATAGAACTCGACGAAGATACCGCCAAGGAAGTCGAAGAGAAAAACAAAAAGGCGACCGAAGAGCATAAGTCTCTGCTGGAATTCATCAAAAAACATCTTGATGAGAACATCAAAGACGTCCGTTTCTCCAAACGCCTCACCGAAAGCGCCTGCTGTCTCGTCGGCGACACCTATGACCCGGGCGCGCACATGGAACGCATATTTAAAGCTATGAATCAGGATATGCCCAAAACCAAACGTATTCTGGAGCTTAACGCCTCCCATCCGCTGGTGGCGTCTATGCAGAAACTCTATGACAAGGACGCCAATTCCCCCAAGCTTGGAGAATACGCCGAGCTCATGTATGATCAGGCGGTGCTGACTGAGGGCGGAATGATAAGCGATCCGCTGTCATTCTCAAAACGTGTTTCAGATCTCATGGTAAACGCGCTGAGCTGAGACTCATCGCAATAAGAATATATGCTCAAAGGCGGTGGATAACTCCTCCGCCTTTTTTATTCGCCAGTGACGGTAACGATTATTTCCCGGGAGCGAGCCTTGTTGTCTGCCTCATAATGGAATATCTGCTGCCAGATGCCGCAACATAATCTGCCTTTTTCAACTGGAACCGTGATTTCAGGTCCCACCATGCTTGCATGAAGATGCGAATGTCCGTTGCCGTCATGCCATGCGATCTCATGACCGTATTCACGTGAGGGCGGAATCAATTTATGCAGCATTTCGGGAAAGTCCCTCTCCAGCCCTGGTTCGAATTCTATCGCGCCGATTATCCCGGTGGAACCGACGTTAAACACATGGCATGTGCCGATATTTATCCCTGAATCGGCGACGATCCCATTGACCAGTCCGGTAATATCACTCATATCCATGTTACCGGTGGTGTTAAGATGAATTCTTCCTCTATAAACAGTCATGCGTATACATTCTCCCTGTTTCAGTCAGTTCCGTCAAGGGGTAAGCATAAACGCTTTACCTTGATCTAGCATCCCGTTCAGGCGGATTATCAAATTTGAGAATAGTCTCTCCGGGTCTGACCAGACCAAACTTTTCTCTCGCGACTTTTTCCACCGCGCCAGGGTCGTGCTCCAGATCATGAACCTCTTTGTTAAGCGCCACCGCTTCATCGGTTCGCGCCTTGAGCTCTTCTTTGAGCTCGGCAACATAATCATTGACCTGCCGGTGTTTTCTATACACCGGCCAGACCACAGCAGCGGCCGCGATAATCACCACAATGAATATCGCGTACATAAAGTAAATTACTATGCTTTTGCCTTTTTTATCCATAATAAAATATAAAAGTCAAACAGTTTATCCGGCGTTCGCGGCAAGCGCCATCAAAAATTCAGCATTAGTCTTCATCTTCTTGAGCTTGCCCAGGAGCAGTTCCATCGCTTCCACCGGAGGCACTCCGTTCATGGCTTTACGCAACTTCCATACACAGGCGAGCTCATCAGGATGTAAAAGTAACTCCTCTTTACGGGTTCCGCTCTTATCCATGTTGATGGCAGGGTATATACGTTTTTCCGCCAGATGACGATCCAGATGCAGTTCCATGTTGCCTGTACCCTTGAACTCTTCAAAGATAACTTCATCCATCTTACTGCCGGTATCGATCAGCGCGGTGGCGATAATGGTCAGACTGCCATGATTTTCTATATTACGTGCGGCACCGAAAAACCTTTTGGGTTTGTGGAGCGCATTCGCGTCAACCCCGCCGGAAAGTATTTTTCCACTGTGAGGCTGGAGCGTATTATATGCTCTGGCAAGGCGGGTTATACTGTCAAGCAAGATCACCACATGCTTTTGATATTCTACCATGCGTTTTGCCTTTTCGATCACCATTTCGGCAATCTGAACATGGCGTTCCGGCGGTTCGTCAAAGGTTGAGCTCACTACCTCGGCGTCAACACATCGCTGCATATCGGTAACCTCTTCGGGGCGCTCGTCAATAAGTAATATTATCAATTCTACATCAGGATTATTACTGCGGATACTGTTTGCTACCTGCTGCATTAACACGGTTTTACCAGTTCGCGGGGGCGCCACGATCAAACCACGCTGCCCCAGTCCGATAGGAGTTACCAGATCAACCACCCTAGGTGAGAGCATTTCGCTGTTGGCTTCGAGGATCAGCCGCTCAGTCGGGAAGTATGGAGTCAAATTATTAAAAGGAATAATATCACGCTTGCGCTCAGGCAAGTCATGATTGATGGTTTCAACCTTGAGCATCGCAAAAAAACGCTCTTTTTCACGCGGAGAACGTATCTGCCCCGCTACAAAATCACCCGTTTTTAACGCGAAACGGCGAATTTGAGACGGACTCAGATAAATATCCTCGGAGCATGGCAGATAACTGTATCCGGCGGAACGCAGAAACCCGAATCCGTCAGGCAGCACCTCAAGATAGCCGCTACCATACATTATGCCGCTTTTCTCCGCATTCGCCTTGAGTATTTCAAAAATAAGCTTGGGTTTTTCCAGAGCGCCGATACCTTCGACCTCAAGCTCTATAGCCATGCGGTTAAGCTCTTTCATGGATTTAGTCTGAAGTTCAGATATATCCAGGCTCGGTCCTACTTTATCGCGATATTGTTGATTATCATTGTTCGCACTGCCTCCACCGTTACCGTTGGCATTTGAACCGGCGGGGGCGTCTCCGTTATTGTCGCGATTGTTTTTTCGATAATTATTCTTGGGGCGACGACCATTCTGCTGGCTGCCATCACCTCCACGACGTTCCTGATTTTTCCGGTCTTTGCGTTCATAATCTGAAGCATTCCGATCCCTGCTTCCCATAAGTCCGGCGGCGTCTTTGTCTTCAACCAATGCAGAAGCGACAGGCGCGGCAGGTGTGACAGGTGCGGCGGGTGCTACAGGTGCGACGGGAGTGATATCTTTGGGTTTCTCTTCTCTCACCGGCTGTACTGAACTGACTGGTGCGGATTCCGCCGCATCCTCTTTTCTCTTGCGTCCGCGCTTTGCCGGCGTCTTTACTTCAGGAGATTTTTCTGCTTCCGGGACATCCTCTTTCTTCTTGCGTCCACGAGTAACGGCTTTCGTTTCCGGCGCCTCTGCTGTATCTTCTTTTTTCTTGCGTCCGCGGGTGGATTTTTTTACTGTGTCTTCAGCGTTGACGTCGCCAATCGCTTGTGCCTTCAGCTCTTCATCTTTTTCTGGCATGTTAAGTCCTTAGTTTCCTGTCTGTTTCCAGACATTGTTTATATAATATTTTCTCTGAATATTTATTGATAATCCCCAGATCAGCCCGTTCAAGCTTTTCATCTGTACTGATCTGACAGTTGATTCTTTCTTGTATGTGAGTATCCGTCCAGCCACGCAGGCGAAGCCTGGAAAATTGCGTCTCAAGATCAGACCAGACACATATTATCGCGTCAAAATCCCTTTCCCATCCGACTTCATATAGCAAGGGCACATCGCACATCACGTTTTCTCCATCGGTTGCAAAACGATGCAAAGCTTCCGCCACCAAAGGATGAAACACCGAATTAAGCCATTTCAATTCCAGCTCATCCTTGAACACGATCTCCGCAACCATCTTTCGATTCACGTCTCCATCGGTCGTGACAACTTTATCTCCCCAGCGCGTACGTATCGCGTCAACCAGCTTCGCATCTCTGCTCCGGTATAATTCCAGACAGAACCAGTCGGCGTCAAAAACATTCCACCCCAAAGATTTGAATATATTTGAAGCCGTACTTTTCCCGCAACCGACGCCTCCGGTAAGACCAATAATCATGAAATATCTATTTCACTTCCCTAAGAATATTTTTGACACATTCGGCGTTCATGACAAACACATCGATAACTTTATCTGATACACCAAAAAAAATTGTATAGATACTGAAGTCAATATGACCAGATTATAAATTAAATTATAATATATGAAGCTTGTCCTGAATCGCCAGTCCTGATTTATGAAGAAAACCACCGGACACTCCGGCAAGCCATCTTCTGTATACTACTATACAAACAGTTACACCAAAAACAAGCTGCTTATCTTTATTTTTTTTGAAAAATATTGTCAATCTTAGCGAATATCGTTCTTTTTTGCGTTTTTTTTATGCCTTGACTGTAATATTTTTTGTATTTATACGGAAATCATGTTACAATATACAGAAATTGAATGAGTTTTTTCTAAATATCAGGATTATAGTGTCGTAAAGCCAAGGAGATAAAGCTGTAATATGAAAATTTCATCCCGGCTGAAAGCGGTGATCATAGCTGCTATCGATGAATCAGGCGGCGTTTCCGAATTCGCCAGACGTGTAGGGCTCAGCCCCGCCACCATCAGCCGCTACCGTGGCGGACAAATAAAATCCTTCTCCAGTGAGGCCTGGACAAAAATGCGACCAGTCATTGATTCGTATATCAATTTATCCAATGACGCGGGCGGGCATAATGAAAAGCATCCGCATGGTCTCAGCGTCGATGAGCAGATACTCCTGAAAAAATACAACCGCCTTTCGGACAACCAGAAAATCCGCCTCGCCGACATTCTTGACCAACTACTGCATGAAGATCCGCGCTCGGTAAATATCCAGTTCAAAGCCGCCGAACCCGTCGCGGAATACGGCTCAGATTAAGTCGCTACATCATCCATTCCCCGTAGAATGCAAGGCTGACGATAAAAAGTCCGCATCGCAATCTCATGTCGATTTTTCTTTTTTTCCCAATAGCCCTCTTGACAGCTTGCGTTTTTACTGCTATAATTGCTGTTATATAACAAGGCAAAGAACAGGAAAAACGAACCATGCTTAGCGATACTTGCGAAACCATGCCGAAATACTGTCGCATAAGCGAAAGCATCAAGGCAAAGATCAATTCCGGGGTATACCCCGTGGGGGAACGGCTTCCGTCATGTCGCGAGCTTTCGACTCTTTACAATGCCACGCTGGTAACGGTGTCAAACGCCATGCAGCAACTGGAGAAGGAAGGTTATGTACGCAAGACTCAGCGTCGCGGGATGTTTGCCGCCAAACCGCTTGACATACCGGCACGGACTAACTGGCGCAACGTAGGTCTTGCCATGCATCATCGCGGCGACTTGGTTCAGAATGTGTCTGAAGGGATGGTCAAGCGGCTCGAAAGTCGCGGCATTTATACTTTGCCACTCCAGCCGTTGCTTCCGGAACGCTATGTGGCAATGGCGACCAAAGAGGAATGTATCAAGCGTTATATCGCTGACGGTATTGATTCTCTGGTGATGGACGGCAGTCGCGATATGCCGTTTTCATTATTACTCAAATATCATGAATCTTTCAGGCAAATGAATTTCATAATGAACTATGAAGCCGAAATCGACATTCCCGGAGCAAATGTGATAATTTTCGATGCCGAACTCGCCGGACGTATGGCCGCCGAATACCTGCTCAAAGCAGGACGGGAAAATTTCTTGCTTATCAGCTTCGATGACTTGCCCGAAGACATTAGAATTAGTAACGCGGCGCAATCGCCGGAAAATTGTCGCCGGGCGCAATTTATGAAAGGCATGCAATCCGCTTTGCACGACGCCGGTATACCGGAGGACAGACTCGCGCTAGATATTCAAGAACCCAATGAGGACGAAAATAAAAGGATCGAACGGTATTGCCGTTTCCTGAAAAACAATCCCAATCCGGGGATTTTTGCCTTGGGCGACTTCCGTTGCTTAAACGTATACAAGGCGGCTGCCGAACTCGGAAAAATACCTGGACGCGATTTTTCCATACTCGGATTATACAACACCCACTGGACGCAAGCCTTGTCTCCGACGTTAAGCTCGATTTCTATAGAAGAAGACCGTATTGTCAGCATTGCCGCCGACTGTATCATACATGACCGCAAGAATGTACGCATAAAAATACCCCCAAAAATAATTGTTCGTGAAACATAAACAAAAAAATCCCCAAGAAGGTTTAGAATAATGCTCAAAATCCGTGCCGCGCAGCTTGATCTGGCTCGTCAAAAAGAAACGCCTGAATTTATTGAACGCTTCATTGACTTTATAAGTGCTCATAATTTCAATACCCTCGGTCTATATTTGGAGGCTTCGGTAAGAACGCCGTCTTTCCCTTATGCGGATAAAAATAAAAGTTATTCAGCCGACGACATGCGCCGGATTGTCGATTATGCCACTAAGCGCAATATCGACGTGATTCCGGTGGTCTCCACGCTTGGTCATGCCGAACTTTTTCTCCGTCATCCGCAATTTGCTCATTTGGGAGAATTGCGCGAAGGCGTCTGCGGACGTTTTTATGGAAAACATCAATCGGTATTTTGTCCGAGCCTGCCGGAAACCCTCGCTTTTCTGGAACGGTATCTGACTGAAATATGCGAAATATTTCCCTCGCCATACTTCCATGCCGGATGCGATGAAGTATGGGACGTTGGTTATTGTTCCCTTTGCCGCCAGCGGCTTGCCGATGGCGAAAGCCGCGCCGACATCTATATCGGACATCTGCTGGAAAGTCATAAAATCATCAGCGGCAAACTGGGACGGCGCATGATTATCTGGGATGATATGTTTGAACTTTATCCGGATGTTCTGGAGAAATTGCCGAGGGACGTCGTGCTTGCCAACTGGCAATACCAGTCCAATGTGGATAAGCCGTGCGGACATTTCAACAACCGCGCGAAAACCGACGCCTTTGCGCTTTATAATAAGCTCGGCTTTGAATATCTCTTTTGTCCGCTCGATGAGAACCCCGCAAGTATTTCATCTTTCACCTGTTACGCTTATGGGCACCGACCGCTTGGCGCCTGGCTCACCGCCTGGGAAAAGTCTGACAGCCTCATGTTTCTGCATCTGCCCTCATACGCCTACGCCGCCAGACTGTGGAACGGCGGCAATGGCGGAAACGAATGCGATTGCATTGAGAACTTTGCCGCCGCCGTCAGGGAGCTCTTCGAAATCAATGATCCGGTGTTTCTTCATACCATAAGTGCTTGCTATCTTGCCGGAGTGCGGCTGAAAATAATATCTCCGGTCGCCAGCTTGAGCGTCGGCGAACACGGTGGTAACGCTGAAAGGAATGGACTGATTGCCGCCGCCTTGAAAATCCTTCCGCAATATCTGCCAGAAGTGTCTCACGAGGCAAAGGATGTGCTGGAAGAAATGTTGCTATGCCTCAAATCCTTGAATATAAAGCGATTGATGGATGTTATCGTCCCACGCTTTGTTGAACGTAAGGCACAAGCTTGCGACAATACCGCGCTTCAAAAGTTGATCGGAGAAATTTTAGATCTGCAATCCGCGCATGAAGACATGTGGCGGAAAGCCAGACCGGGAATGCCTTGTGAACATCTCGTAAGCGGATACCGGAAGGCGGTCGAATATCTCGAACAGCTTCCGGCACATAGCACCGGACATGGGTTTCTTAAAGTACATTTTATGTTGCCGGATCAGCATTCATCTCAGAAAACGGTCATCAGCATCCGCTATGCCGACAGTATGGAGTGGGAGGAAGTCGGTAGTGGTGTTTTCAAGGATTTGAAGGATGGCGACTGTTTCTATTACCAGCTCTTTCATATTGACTTGGACCGTATTCCCGATTCCCTGCTGATTGAGACTCGTGGTTACGGCGGACAAGGTTTTACCTGGTTTGAGTTGCATAATCACCAAGGAGAATTCATCCCCGGCTCCATCACTTCAAGCGCGGGACAGGTTTCAGATCCAGTTAATATGCTCACTGACGACTGGCGCTGGGCATTTGCCGGATTTCGTGATACCGCCCGTTCATTCCTGCATCCGGAGCTTGCCTCAGTAACGCATGGCTTTACGATTAAACTCTTATCCGCCAACAGGAGTTGACCGCATAGCTGGGAGATGGCGTCCAAACGAGACAAAGTCAGAATTCTTATAGTAGATATATTTGACAATCCAGTAAAGACGCCGTCTTTGAAAATTAATTTATGTTTTTTTGCTTTTTTTTCTTCTATTTGTTTGTATTACAGTCATTTAAGTCTAGATTATTCATTCCGGTAAGGTATTTCCGGCATGGAGCCGGGAATCGGAATAATAAAAACAAATCAAACCGATAAGAAACAGTAAAACTTAAAACATGACAAAAGAACAACAAAACACAGTAAGTTACGTCGACCTCGACAACATGCCCTCAATGAATGAACTCCTCCTCGAAGAAACTAAATCAGAGTTTGTCGAAGGAACTATCATCACCGGTAAAATCGTTGAAAAAAGAAATGATGGCGCACTCGTCGATATCGGCTACAAAGCTGAAGGATTTGTTCCTTCCGCTGAATTCACCAACTGGGCGGAAATCTCGGTCGGCGACAAAATCGACGTCTTCCTTGATGAAATCGAAAACGACCGCAACATGCCCGGCATCAGCCTCCAGAAAGCCACCTCGATCAGAGCATGGAACAGAATCACTTCTGAATACGGTGAAGACAGCATCATCAAGGGTGTCATGAAACATCGCGTCAAAGGCGGTATCATTGTTGAACTCGGCGGCGTGGAAGCATTCCTTCCCGGCTCTCAGATTGACATCGCTCCGGTACGCAATATGGACGAATTTATCGGTCAGGAATACGACTTCAAGATCCTCAAGATCAATCAGGAAAGACGCAACATCGTTGTTTCCAGACGTGAACTGCTCGAAGAATCCCGCAAAGACAAGCGCGCTACATTGCTTAAAGATATGGAAGTTAATCAGGTCCGTCCGGGTCTGGTCAAAAACATCACCGATTTCGGTGCGTTTATCGACCTCGGCGGCGTAGATGGTCTGCTGCATATCACCGATATGTCATGGGGACGCATCTCTCATCCGTCTGAAATGCTCGAAATCGGTCAGGAAATCGAAGTGATGATCCTGGATATCGATTATGACAAAGAGCGCGTATCTCTTGGCCTCAAACAGAAATCAGCCAATCCCTGGGCTGAAGTAGCCAGCAAATATCCGGTCAACTCAACCATCAAAGGCCGCGTAGTCAATATCATGCCTTATGGCGCATTCGTCGAACTCGAAGATGGCGTTGAAGGTCTCATCCATGTATCTGAAATGTCCTGGACAAAACGTATCACCAAGGCAGGAGAAGTCCTCAGCGTGGGTGAAGAAGTCGAAGCAGTTGTCCTTGATATCGATAAAGACAGCAAGAAAATCTCTCTCGGACTGCGTCAGAAAGAACGTAATCCGTGGGAAGTCCTGGCTGAAAGCTACCCGGTCGGTAGCAAGATCACCGGTAAAGTCAGAAACATGACCAGCTATGGTGCGTTTGTTGAAATCGAAAATGATATCGACGGCATGATCCATGTCTCCGACATGTCTTGGACCCGTAAGATCAACAACCCCAATGAAGTGCTCAAACCCGGACAGGAAGTCGACGCCATTATTCTTGACATCGACCCGGATCAGCAACGCATTTCTCTGGGCATGAAGCAGATGGAAAATGATCCCTGGGCAAATATCGAGACCTTGTATAAGATCGGCGATCTGGTGAAAGGTAAAGTAACCAAGATTACCGCTTTCGGAGCGTTTATCGAACTCTCACACAAAATCGACGGACTGATCCACATTTCTCAGCTCAGCAAAGACCACATCGAGAAAGTCAAAGATGTGCTTGGACTTGGCGATGAGATCGAAGCCCGTGTAATTAAGATAGACCAGGAAGAGCGTCGTATCGGATTGAGCATCAAAGCAGCTCAGGAAGATTACAATGAAGAAGCTCTCAAGCAGGCTGAAAAAGAATTGACCGCCGCACTCCGTCCCGGCGAGGACATGGTTGCGATGGGTGATATTCTCAGCGAATCACTTGATGGTATTGGCGAAGGTAAATAATTACCAGCGTCTTCATTTGATAAAAAATGCCGGACATTGTTCCGGCATTTTTTTTATAAATATCCACCTGCTATGCAATAACCTGAAAACTTGCATATTTAAGCTCAATCAAGTGCAAGAAAAATGCACAATTTTTTCAGTTTTAAAATTGAAAGATACAAATTCAACTATATAGTAAAAGCTCAGCAAAGTTAAGAATAACATTTGCCGTTCGGGATGTAGCGCAGTCTGGTTAGCGCGTTTGACTGGGGGTCAAAAGGTCGCAAGTTCGAATCTTGTCATCCCGACCATTATATTTTTCATAGCCCGCTTTGGCGGGTTTTTTTGTGCTCGAATTGCTGCTTTTCAGGGGGGGACAGCTTTGGTTGAGCTTGATTGTGTTTTTGCGGCTTTGGGTGTATTTTATGTATAAATTAGCAACCCAATGGCAACCTAAATTCCGCAGTAATGTAAACTATGCATCGGTATTGGCGATGCCGAAGCATTCCATAACGAGGCGCTGAATTCTGGTAGGT
>JAFGXT010000067.1 GCA_016936495.1 Victivallales bacterium | reverse complement strand
CCGCGAACGACCTATGTCGCTAATTTCGGCTTTGATTATTCGTACACGCGTGAAGGCCGTTCCACCAAGATACTCAATCTGGAATACGATCTATTCATCGTCAAAGTTTATGACACCAGCTACATCGACGATACTTCAAAGCGCATATACGCCTATCTCGACAAAGTGCATAAAGACGTCAAAGACTGGGAGATAATAGTACCGCTTGATCTGCTGCGCCAACAGGAACAGACCCAGAACATTTTTACGGTGGTGATGGGGTCTATCGCCGGAATCTCTCTGATCGTCGGCGGTATCGGCATTATGAACATCATGCTTGCCAATGTTTATGAACGCCGCAAGGAGATCGGCACCAGACGCGCGCTTGGAGCACTCAAACTGGAAATACTCGTCCAATTCCTTATTGAAACTGTATTTCTCACCTCAATGGGCGGGCTTATAGGAGTCGCTATGGGCATGGGACTGTCTCAACTGGTTACATACTTCGCGCATTGGCCGACGATATATTCGATGTGGAGCATTGTGGTCTCATTGCTGATCTCGGTCGTCGTCGGAGTGGTGTTCGGCACTTATCCCGCCTGGAAAGCCGCGCAGCAGAACCCGATAGAAGTACTCAGATCAGAATAGTATATTCAGACAAGTATCTCATTGTTTTCACAGATATCGATAAAGTCGCTAACCCGCTTGCGCATATCAAATTTGCCTTCCACCGTCAATCGCGCCTTGATGATTATAAGTTCGCGAATAATCTCATCGTCAAACAGCATTTTACACGCCGCCGCTATTTCTTCGGCAGAATCAGGAGAGAACAGGATTCCGGTTTCCTCATGCTCTATCAACTCAGTGATGGCTCCGTTGCGAGCGGCAATCACCGGCAAGCCGCTCGCAGCCGCCTCGATCATTGTTCCCGGAATATCGCATGGAACCATAACGTCTGAAGCATGACGGTTCCAGATAAATATATCCGCATTATGATATTCCCGCAGCCTTATACTTTCATCGGCACGCTCGACAATGCGCACTGATTTTTCCAGCTTCAAGTTTTTTATACACATCTCAAGCCGGTCTTTATCCGGCCCCAAACCGATTATCGTATAAAATACCTTTATCCCCTGCTGACGAAGCAGACCACAGGCAGTAATGATCTTATCTACGCCATGATCACGGGTCAAATCGCATATCGTCAGTAATTTATATGGCTCGGCAGGTGGTTTCAACATTGGAGGAAAACGAAAATGCTTCAGATCCACTCCCAGAGGCAGAGCATAAACACGGGTGGGAAACAAACCCAGTTCGCGCAGATGGTTTTTAAGATGCTGCGAAGGAACAGTAATAAAACGCGCAACATTTATTTTCAGCAACAACTCCTGCGCGGATTGGACATTTATATCCGCGGCGGAGGCGCCAAAGCAAAAATCCACATCGCAATACATACCCGCAAACATGGCAATACCGGCGGCATCATCAGACGCAAAACTGTAAAAACAATTTATACCCTCACGCCGGGAATATTTGCCGGAGATATTTGCCGCGTGAAGCACCGCTGAAGCTAGACGAAATCGGCAACGTGCTACCGGCAACAGTTTTATTGCCGTAAATGCAGCTTTAAAAAATCCCCGAGGATTGCGGATTGCCAGATACGGCAACCATAGAGCCGCCTTGAATAATTGCGCCATGAATCCCGGCAACTCGTAGCTGACCCGTGCTCTAAGCCCATGGAATATGTTTTCGCCGGGGTGTCCATCAGGATATTTGCCCACAATGTATATTCGCACATGATAACCCATTTTCTCCAACAAACTGAGCCTGTTGAAAATAAGTTTACCAGTGCTGTCCGTACGACTTGTCAGTATGATTCCCAATTTGCGGGACGGCTCATGGCTCATAGAATATCCCCGGTTTTTCCGCGCAGATGATCTTTATCCAGTGGTATACAGCATATGAGCGCACTGATCGCATAAGGTTACAGCTCCCTTCTGTGCGTTGTGCATGGTTTGTGGTATAAGTTTCATGTGACAATGTCCGCAGCAATCGCCATTGACAACACTTACCAATGGTTGACCAGGTTTCTGCAACAAACGGGTGTAAATATTAAGGATTTCCGGTTCAAGTTTTTTGGTCAGCGGCGCGCGGGAGCTTTGCAATTCAGCTATCTTATCTTTGATTTCCCCGGTCAAACCATTGAGTTCCTGGAGTTCTTCATCAATTGAAGATTCCTGAGCTTTGTACTGTTTCTCAAACTCCTTGTAACGGTCATCGTCCTCCTGAACCTTGTCCATGAGCTCAAGCTGACGGGTCTCAAGATCACCTATGCCGCTTTGCAGCTCTTCTATCTCTTTCATCAACGCCTGATATTCATTGTTCTTTTTTACCATGGCGGACTGAGATTGCAGACGATTGATATTATCGAGTTTCTGCTTGATTGCGGATTCCACCTGCTTGATGGACATTGAATTCTTGTTCAGTTCTTCACGTTTGTTTTTGAGGATTTCCAACGCCGATTTCTTTTCTGTCTGGCGGGACGCCACCTCACCGGGGATAAGCGCCAAACGCTGTTCGAGGCTTTTTATGCGCATATCAACTTCTTGCAATTCGAGTAGATTTTTCACCCATTGAATCATTGTGCCGGTCCTTTTCTAATTGTGAAGTGTGGAGCTATTACATCAATATATATCACAAATCTCCGAAACTTCAACGCTCTTTAAGTAAAAAGATCAGGAAGAGATTCATTTTTTTTGCTCTTTTCCCTACGCAAAGGTTCCAGCCCCAACTTATGATACGCTTTATCCGCCGCCATGCGTCCCTTTGGAGTACGCATGATGTAACCGGACTGTATCAGAAACGGCTCGTATACATCTTCAAGCGTACCTTCCTCCTCGCCGACCGCCACCGCGATGGTTTTCAGCCCCACCGGACCGCCGCGATAATTCACAATAATCGTTTCAAGAATGCGGTTGTCCATCTCATCCAGACCGTTATCATCTATGTCCAGCATGGTCAACGCCTGAGACGCGACTTCCCCGGTTATGGCATTGTCTGCTCTTACCTGAGCGTAATCCCGTGTCCAGGAAAGCAGATTATTGGCGATACGCGGGGTACCGCGACTTCTGCGCGCTATCTCCAATCCTCCTTCGGCATCAATGCTGATACCCAGAATACCGGCGGAACGCTTCACGATTATGTCAAGTTCTTCAGGCGGATAATAACTCAGTCGACAGTTAAGAGTAAAGCGTGATCTCAACGGCGCGGACAACAATCCCTGACGGGTGGTGGCTCCCAGTAGCGTGAAACGGGGAATGTTCAACCTGACCGATCTCGCTCCCGGCCCCTGGTCGATCATGATGTCGATGAAAAAATCTTCCATGGCACTGTAAAGATATTCTTCCACGGTGGTGTTCAGACGGTGTATTTCGTCTATAAACAGAATATCACCTTCCTCCAGCGAAGTCAACAATCCTGCCAGATCACCGGGTTTTTCTATCACCGGCCCGCTGCTGCTCTTGATCTTCGCGCCTTTTTCGTTGGCGATGATGTACGCAAGTGTCGTTTTCCCCAGCCCGGGAGGTCCGCTCAACAACAGATGTCCCAGCGGTTCATTGCGTTCCTTTGCCGCCTGTACGTACAGCTCTATGCGCTCCTTGATCTTGTCCTGACCCGGAAAATCAGCAAAACGCTGCGGACGTAAAGTCGAATCTTGCACCGTGTCTTTCTTGTTCAGTGTGGATGTTACAAATCTTTCTGACGACATTTGTTTATTCTCTATCAATATTGCAAACTTTTGTAATTTTTTCGTCAAATAATGACAATTAACCAATGAATACTATTTGTAAAAAATGATACTGTAAAGTATCGTATCATCTTATAATGATTAAGATTAATATAGCAATTTATTGAAAAATAACAAAGGAAGAACTCACCTATGGATCGTAAAGTTACAAAAAAAGCTGCCGATACGGTCAGAATCCTCTCTGCCGAAGCCATTCAAAAAGCAAAATCAGGACATCCTGGCACTCCGATGGGTTGCGCTGACTATGCGTTTACCCTGTGGTCAAAATACCTGAGACACAACCCGAAAAACCCGAAATGGCTGGGACGCGACCGCTTTGTATTGTCCGCCGGACATGGTTCCATGCTGGTCTATTCACTGCTGCACCTGTTCGAATATGGCCTGTCCATGGAAGAACTCAAAAGTTTCCGCCAGTGGGGTAGCCTCACTCCCGGACACCCGGAATACAATCATACTCCGGGCGTGGACATCACCACCGGTCCCCTGGCAAGCGGACTCGGTTCTGCCGTAGGCATGGCTATTGCAGCCAAGTATTTCGCCGCCAAGACCGGCCTGGACAAAGCGGGTCTGGACGACAACAAGATCTATGTCATCTGCGGCGACGGCTGCATGATGGAGGGTAACTCATCCGAAGCCGGTTCTCTTGCCGGACACCTCAAACTCGATAATATAGTCGCCTTCTACGACGATAACGAGATCAGTATCGAAGGTTCCACCGAACTGGCGTTCTCCGAAGAAGTAGCCGCCCGATTCGCATCATTTAACTGGCGGATTATTCATGTAGCCGACGCCAATGACCTGGATCAGGTGGACAACGCGCTGGCTCAGGCTCAAAACTCTGACGGCCGCCCCACTCTGATCGTCGGCAAAACCAAGATCGGTTTCGGCTCCCCCAACAAACAGGGCAAGAGCTCAGCGCACGGCGAACCCCTCGGCGAAGACGAAGTCAACGCCACCAAACAGAACCTGGGTTGGACTGAAGAGCCATTCACCGTACCGGCGGAAGTCAAGGCCGCTCTCGCGGAACGCGTAGCGGAACTCGAAAACGAAGCCGCGCAGTGGGATAAGAAATTCCAGACATTTCTGGAAGAAGATAAAGAACGCGCCGCGTATATTTCAAAACTCATCAACCGCACAGTGCCGGAAGATATTCTTGAACAGCTTCTCGCTGTCGCTCCGGTGGACAAACCCATAGCGACCCGCGCCTCCGGCGGCGCTATTCTCCAGAAAGCCGCTGAACTGGTTCCCGCTCTGCTCGGCGGAGCCGCCGACCTCGCCCCCTCTACCAAGAGCGATATTAAAGGCGAAAAAAGCTTCAGCGCCGAATGTCTGGACGGACGCAACATCCACTTCGGCGTACGCGAACTTGGCATGGGCATGTGCGGCAACGGCATGGCGCTTTACGAAACCTGCATACCTTATACTTCAACCTTCGCGGTGTTCTCCGATTATATGAAACCCGCTATGCGCCTCGCGGCGATTCAGAAACTGCATGAGATTTATATTTTCACTCATGACTCTTTCTATGTGGGCGAAGACGGTCCCACCCATGAACCCATCGAACAGCTCACGATGATGCGTACCATCCCCGATTTCACCGTCATCCGTCCTGCTGAAGCCCACGAAGCGGCACATGCCTGGGCGGCGGCATTGAAAGCCGACGGTCCGGTGGCATTGATGCTCACCCGTCAGGATCTGAAACCTTTCTCCAAAGAACTAGCCGCCAATATTGACGTGGAAAAAGGCGCTTATGTCCTTGATTCAGACGAACAATATGAAATAACGCTTATTGCCACTGGTTCTGAAGTCAATCTGGCGCTTGAGGCGGCGGAAGTCATCCGCAACAGCGCCGTCGGCGTCAGAGTTGTATCCATGCCTTCAATGGATCTGTTCCTGAAACAGAGCAAAGAGTATCAGGACTCAGTTCTTGATCCGGCATGCAAGGCTCGCGTATCCATCGAAGCTGGAACGACTTTCGGCTGGCACCGCTTTGTGGGTGACGAAGGTCTGGCGATCGGCCTTGACCATTTCGGAGCCTCCGCTCCTTATTCAAAACTGGCGGAAGAGTTCGGCTTCACGGTCGAAGGCGTGATTGAAAAGATACAAAATCATTTCATGCGTGGCGCTTGCGGCGGCTGCAATTGCGGCGGATCATGCTCCTGCTGAAATAACGCTTCGTAAATAAACAAGCCGCCGGAAAGCAAAAAACTTTCCGGCGGATACTTTTGTCTGTCTCCTTATCGTTTTGCTGTTTGGATATAAAAAAACTGAAAAAAAATTTGCATAAACGGCGAACACAGTTATATTAAAAGACTTTTGAAAATTATCGAACCTTAATCCGGAAGCAGGATTCCCGCTCAAAACGAGCGTGGACCAGGAGGTTCAAAGCGGCATTTTTTGTCGCTTTGCCGCAGTCATATGTCCAAGGACATATCCAGCGGAGCCTCATGCTTTTCGTTTATTTTAAGGTTAATTTTATATTAATTACATATTTAAAAAGCGGAAATTTGAGGATGGAACCAATGCCAAGGAACATTCGGATTTATTCAGGCACGGCCAATCGGCCTTTGTCTGAGGCAATCGCGAAGTATCTGGGAACACCGCTGGGGAACGCCAATATCTGTCATTTCCCCGATGGTGAGACTTTCGCGCAATTTGAAGAAAATATCCGTCGTCAGGATATTTTTATCATACAGCCTACCTGTGCCCCCGCCAATGAGAATTTAATGGAACTGCTGATTATGATCGATGCGGCAAAGCGTGCTTCCGCCGCCAGAATCACTGCGGTTCTGCCCTTTTTCGGATACGCGCGTCAGGACCGCAAAGACCGTCCGCGAGTTCCGATCACCGCCAAACTGGTAGCTAATCTGCTCACCACCGCCGGCGCGGACAGAATAATCACCATGGACTTGCATTCACAGCAGATTCAGGGATTTTTTGACATTCCGGTGGATCATCTTTATGCGGCTCCGGTTCTGGTTCCTTATATCAAAGAACAATTTGACAAAGATATGGTGGTGGTCGCGCCTGATTCCGGCAGCGTCAAAATGGCGATGGCATACAGCGACATGCTTGAAGCCGGCTTCGCGGTTGTGGCAAAACGCCGTATTGACGGTCAGTCTGTCGAATCCTCACATCTGGTAGGAGAAGTCGAAGGCAGAACTTGCATAATCACTGATGACATGACCTCCACTGCCGGAACTCTCACCGCTGCGGCGGCTCAGTTGAAAAAAATGGGTTCCGGAGATATTTACGCACTGGTATCCCACTGCCTTATCAATGATAAAGGTCGCGAAATCCTCAAAAACAGCCCCATCAAACAACTCTTTACCACTGATGGCGTGCCTATTGATGATGATTGCGGCGGAAAAATAAAAGTATTGAGCGTCGCGCAGATGCTCGGGGAAGCAATCAGACGTATTCACATCGGTGAATCCGTGTCAAGTCTGTTTAAGATAAAAAAGCATTAAGACAATACACAAAAAAAGGAAAACGAATGAGTAAAGAAAAACATGTGTTGAACATTGTCGCCCGCGAAGCGTCTGGCAAAGGTTCAGCCCGCAGACTGAGACGGGAAAGCAAAATCCCGGCGATCATTTACAGCAAAGGCAAGGCTGGAGAAGCGATCGCGCTGGAATCCAGCGAATGGCGTTCTCTGATGAAAGACGATGTGCAGCTTGTGCATCTGATCGAAAACGGCAAAGAAAAATGCGTAGCGCTGATCAAAGAAGTTCAGGAAAACTTCCTCCGCGGAACCATCACTCACGTTGACTTCCAGGAAGTTAACATGAGCGAAACCGTTACCTCCAAGTGCGCAATATACTCCACAGGAAGCGCCAAAGGCGAAACCCAGGGGGGAATGCTCGAACAGATCCTGCATGAAATAGAAGTGCAGGCGACTCCCGACAATCTGCCGGAGCATATCGAAGTTGACATCAGCGCGCTGGAACTCGGCGGACAAATGCTGGAAAAAGATATTATCCTTCCTGAAGGCGTTCAGCTCGCCGGTGCAGGTGATGGAGTAGCTTTCCACGTGGTCAATGCCGTGAACTCAGCGACGGATTAATAACAGGCTCCTGAAGTAGTATAATGATTCGAGAGAGGTCGGATGACAAATCATACAGCGGGCGGCTTTAAACTGGTGGTGGGACTGGGTAATCCCGGGGTAGAATACAAAGACACCAGACACAATATCGGCTTCATGGTAAGCGAAAGGATATTGAAGAAGCTGCCCGGAAGTTTCGAACGGATCCACGGACACGGCGGGACTTACTGGAAAGGACGTTCAAGAGGCGGAATGCTTTTTGTTCTAAATCCGGAGACCTATATGAATCTCAGCGGCAAAGCAGTCAAATCACTGATGCAGGCCAATGACATAGAAGTCGAAGAAGTAATGGTTGTTTATGACGACGTTGATCTGCCACTGGGGCGGATCAGACTGAAAAAAGACGGAGGCAGCGCGGGACACCGCGGGATAGAATCACTGATAAGCGAACTCGGCAGTGACCGGTTTGCGCGATTACGGATCGGAATCGACAGTGAACATCGTAACGATCAGATAGATTTTGTCCTTGGCAATTTCGCGGAAGATGAAAAAGATCTGCTCGAAAATGTCATAGAGACCTCCGCAGAAGCGTTAAAGCTGGCTCTTTACCGGGGTCTGCCCCAAGCCATGAACAGCTATAACGGATTACTGATAGAAGTAAAAAAAGAAGAAGTTGAATAAATAAATAAAACGGTTAAATTTTAACTGGAGGATTTTACCTTGAACCTGAAAAAATATGAAGCGGTTTTTATTCTCGACATTCGCAAGGTCGATGACGAAGGCGAAGCTTTCAGCAAAGAACTTGCGGAACTGATCAAAAGCCTCGGCGGCGAAATGCTTGAAAGCGTCTCCATGGGTCGTAAACAGTTCGCTCGCGAAATCAAAAAACGCAAAGCCGGCGTCTACTGGAACTATATTTTCAATCTTGATGCCGAGCAGACAGATCAACTCCGCACAAAGTTCATGCTTGACGAACGTGTATTGCGCCAGCTGGTGATAATATACGACAGGCCTGAACAGTAATCTGAAACATGTAAACTCCACAAGGGTGAGCAAATGGCTGCGTTGAACAAAGTACTTTTAATCGGCAACCTGACGAGAGAACCTGAATTGCGTTACACTCCCGGCGGCGCCGCAGTGTGCGAATTCGGACTGGCGATGAACCGCAAATTTTCCGCTAACGGTCAAGACCGTGAGGAAACCTGCTTCGTCGATATTGTAGTCTGGGGCAAACAGGCGGAAAGCTGCAACAGATATCTGGAAAAGGGAGCTCCGGCGTTTATCGAGGGCAGACTCAGTTACGAACAATGGCAGGATCGTGATACCAATGCCAAACGTTCACGCCTCAGGGTCGTCGCCGAAAGAGTACAGTTTCTCGGCAGCCGTGGCGGTAGCGACAAAGGCGGCGATGGCGGACAATCCTATGGCGGCAATGACTACCAGGATGACCAGTATTACGATAACGGCTCCGGATATGACAATCAGCCGCAAGGCGGAGGTCAGCCCCGCGGCGGAAATCAGTCTTACGGCAGACAACCCGCACCGTCAAGACCGGCTCCGGCTCAGAATTATCCTCAGGAACAATATCGGCCGCAGCCGCCTCAGAGCCAACCGGCTCCGGCACGTCAGGCTCCGCCTCCCCCGCCGCCTCCTATGCCGCAGGGATCTTTTGACGTGGAAGACGCCGAAGACGATATTCCGTTCTAAGACTTGTGAAGAACACATAACTATAATGACAATCAGTTGACAATTATAAAAATACTTAAAAAAATAATAGAATAAAGGAAAAGACCATGGAAAGAAAAAGAAGGACTCGCCGCAAGGTCGCTCCGAAGATTTGCCGTCTTTGCGAAAACAGTGTCAAATACATTGACTTCAAAGATCCGGAAACCCTGAAAAAGTTCCAGACAGAAAAAGGCAAGATCCTGCCCCGCAGGATTACCGGAACCTGCCTGACGCATCAGAAAATGCTCAGCATCGCCATCAAACGCGCAAGATTCATCAGCCTGACTTTATAGTCGGTCGCATAAGGAGATACAGAATCATGGCATCTACTAAACTAATTCTTCTTGAAGACGTGGAAAACCTGGGTCTGGCCGGCGACGAAGTTTCAGTCGCTCCCGGATACGCCAGAAACTACCTGCTGCCGAAAAACCTCGCGGCAAAAGCCTCTCCGGGGACACTCAGACAGCTGGCAGCACGTAAAGAAAAAATCGAAGAACAGCGTAAACTTGAAATGGAAAAATCCAAAGTCATCGCTGCGTCTATAGAAAAAGCAGAGATCACCATCCAGATGCAGGCTTCAGAAGACGATCAGCTCTTCGGTTCAGTTACCGACAGAGTCATCGCCGACAAGCTCATCGAAATGGGTATCGAAGTGGATCATAACCAGATCAAGCTTGAAAATCACATCAAGGAACTCGGCATGTTCGATGTTCCCGTGAAACTTCATGGCAACGTCACCGCCACCGCCAAGGTCTGGGTTGTACGCGCCTAAGCTATGAGTATGGAAGTGGATAAGAACCGCAAAAAGCAGCCGGTCAGCCTGGCCGGACTGCTTGACGAAGACCGTCCCCAGCCTCATAGTCTGGAGACGGAGCGTGCGGTTCTTGCCGCTATGTTGCGCGAACCCGAAAGTTGCGGAACAAGCGCAATCGAATACCTCGGCAATGAAGATGTGTTTTACTCACATGTCCACCGGGAGATATTCAGGACGATAACGACGATCCTTGCCGATTCAGGCAAGGTCGATTTGATCACAGTCGTCCACGCATTGAACAAAAAAGATGTATTGGAGGAAGTCGGCGGGGAAATATTTCTCGCGGAATTATATTCCTCAATCGCCACCACCGCCAATTTCGAAAACTGGTGCGGCATCCTCAAAGAACACCATATCCTCCGCGGCATGATCAATGTGTGCTCCGAATCTTTGCGTAAATGCTATGAGAAGGATATTGAAATCGCCGGGCTGGTGGATCAGATCGAGTCGGACATCTATAATGTAAGAAATTCCAATGTCAAAAGCGACATCGTCTCTATCCGCGAAAGCATCCGAGGGGTATTTGAAAACATTCAGGACATATTGGCAAAGAAAGTCGAGGTCGGACTTGATTCGGGGTATCCCGACCTCAACAAGCTGATTGTAGGGCTCAAGCCCGGTGAAATGTTCGTACTCGCGGCAAGACCATCCATTGGTAAGACCACTTTTGCCCTGAACCTGATCCGAAACATCGCGTTGCGAGGCAATTCCATGCGCGGAGTGCTGTTTTTCAGTCTGGAAATGACCGCCGAACAGATAGTCCGCAAACTTTTGTGCATGGAAGCGGAAGTATCGGAATCAAGCTTTTATGACGGCTCTTTCAAGGAGAAAGACATGTCAAAACTTACCCGGGCAGTGTCGTTTTACCGTAACGCCAATATTTTCATTGACCCGACCGCCGGGCTCACTGTCCCGGAAATGCGCGCCAAGGCTCGCCGCCTGAAAACTCAGCACAACATCGAGATGATATGTATCGACTATCTTCAGTTGATGAAAGCGGGAATGAAAGTAGACGGGCGTCAGCAGGAAGTCGCGGAAATATCCAGCGGCGTAAAAAAATTGGCAAAAGACCTTGATGTACCGGTTGTGGTGCTGGCACAGCTCAACCGTGAAGTGGAAAAAACCGCCGGGGGCTCATCCCGTCCGAAGCTAAGCAATCTGCGTGAGTCCGGGGCGATCGAACAGGACGCCGATATCGTGGCGTTCCTGCACCGTAACCGTGATGAAGCCAAAGACATGACCCGGGAAGCGATGATCGCGGGACTGGAAACCGAACTTATCATAGAGAAGAACCGTAACGGACAAACCGGTATAGTGTACCTTTCGTTTCACCCTCACCTGGGACAATTCCACAGCCGCAGCCGTTATTCGGACGAGGACAATCCGGAGAGGGAATAATTTAGCTTTTATAAAATCGTTATGAAGGTTGAATAAAGCTCCGGTTCGGGCTAGATTACCATTTCATAACGGATTGGAGTTCAGACTGTGAAAAAATTTCTTTATTTTACTTTTAGTTTATTTTCGGCATTCGCGTTGTATGCCGGGAATATTTCGCAAATCGATTTCGAACAGGTAGGGAATTACAAATTTCCTGAAGCCATGCTCAAGTTCAATATTCAGACCAGAGCAGGTTCGGTCTTCAACCAGCAGCAGATCAATGAGGACGTCAAGCGTCTGTTCGATACAGGATTTTTTAAGGACGTAGTCGCCGAGACCCGCAATCTGGACTCGGGAGACGTCGACATCACCTTCAAACTCCAGCCCAAAGCCATGGTCAAAGCGATCATTTTTGAAGGCAATAAGAAATTTTCCACCGCCGAACTTTCCAAAGAAATAAATATCAACGCGGATCAGCCGCTCAACGACAAAACCCTGCGCCAAAGCGCATTCAACCTGAGAAAGTTCTATCGTTCCAAAGGTTACAACGAAGCTACGATAACTCCCCAGGTACAGTCGCTGGAAGAAGACGCCGTCAACGTGGTGTTTAAAATCGACGAACACCTCCGCCTGAAAGTAAACAATGTAACTTTTACCGGCAATACCGTATATTCAAGCTGGACGTTGCGCGGCTTTATCGCCACCCGTCACTCCTACTTCAGCCGCTTTTTTGAAGTAGGTCTCTATGACCCGCGCGAAACAGAAACCGACAAGGCAAGACTCCGCGAACGCTATTGGGACAAAGGCTATCTGGACTTCAAAGTCGAAGACGTCATCGTCACTCCCGACAAAGACAATCCCGAATACGTGGATGTAAATTTTAAACTTTTTGAAGGCAAACCCTATAAAGTCGGCACCATCAGCATCAGCGGCAACACCAAAATACCTACAGAAAAACTCATGAGCAGACTTTTGCTGAAAAGCGAGGACGTTTTTGACCAAAGCTACGCCAGAGCCGATCGCGAAACAATAGAAAATGAATATTCACGCCTTGGTTATGCCGATTTTGAATGCGCAATAGTACGCGATCCGGATTTCAACACTCATCTGGTCAATGTCGAATTCAAAATCAATGAAGGCATACCTTATACCGTACTTGACGTCAACATCAAAGGCAATAAAGTTACCAAAGATAAAGTCATACGCCGCGAACTGGTCATACACCCGGGAGACCCGGCAGACAAAAGCGCCATCACCACCAGCAAAGCCCGCCTCATGGGTATGGGGTATTTCAAAGAAGTCAAAGCTATATCGGTCAATTCCGATGAATACGGCAAAAAAGACGTTAATTTCACCGTTGAGGAAAAAGATAACTTCGAGTTCAAGATCGGCGGCGGCTACTCCGATTCCGACAGTCTCGTAGGTATGGTCTCTTTCACAAATAACAACTTTGACCTCTATGATCCGCATCGCTGGTTCCAGGGCGGCGGACAGCGCCTCAAAGCGCAGGCTGATTTCGGTATTACAAGATACGACTTCTTCCTCGGCTATACCGACCCATGGCTCTTTGATATTCCACTGAAACTCGACGTTACCGGATTTTTCAACAATGTTACCTATGACTACTGGGATGAAAGACGTATCGGCGGCGGAGCTTCACTGGAGAAACGCGTTTTTGACGATTTCACCACTCTGGGCATGGGTTACAAGTTTGGTCAGGTACGAGTGCACAATATGGACAAAGACCTGTCTCCTGAAACCCGGCGGGCAGCCGGAGACGAATGGGTCAGCACGGTACAACTTTACATGAATCGCGACACCCGTGACAGCCTGACCAACCCGACTTTCGGTTACAGTACCGGCTTATCTGGAAGTATTTCTCCTAAAATCCTGGCATGCAGTCATAACTTCTATCGTCTGGAATCCCATTACAGTCATTACTTTAACTTTCTGGACAAAGCATTGATCCTGCATCTCGGCGCTAAAGGGGGCATTCTGAGTATGTTCAGCCGCTCCAACGATTCACCTTTATATCAACGTTACTTCCTGGGTGGCGGCAATTCTCTGCGCGGGTTTCCCTATCGTGAAGTATCGCCAGTGGATAACAGCGATCATAATATCGGAGGCATGACAATGCTGTTGATGACGGCGGAGTTGACGCATCCAATCTGGAGTTTCATCCGCGGCGCGATTTTTGTCGACGCCGGTAACGTGGGTAAAAATTCCTGGAGCATGAATTTCTATCAAATGAATCTCAGTGCGGGTTACGGTCTCAGAATAAATGTACCGGTGCTTAAGGCACCGGTCAGACTGGATCTGGCATATCCTATCGTCAGCAGTCAAGAAAATGTCAGCCGGAAACTACGTTTCCATTTTGACATGAGCTTCACCTGGCAACCGGGAATGTGGCGCGGACTTTAATTAAGTCTCAACATTCGAAATCTATTATCCGCCAGCCTTCCGCGCTGGCGGTTTTTCTTAGTCGGGGAGCGGGGTTGACCGCGACGGGACTGCCTACGGCTCGCAAAATATCCATATCAGAAACACTATCGCCATAGTATTCCGCCTGTTCCAGGGTCAGCCCGTGCCTGGCACACCAGGCGCGAGCGTGAATGACCTTGCCTGATCTGCAACAGTATTCTCCTATGATATTGCCTGTAAAACGTCCATCCACCAGCTCCAGATCATTGGCGACGACCTCATCCATGTCAAAGAAACGCGCAAAAGGGGCAGCTATATATTTATTAGTGGCGGTAAGCAGAATCAAAGGCTTACCATTAAGCTTTAACCGCTTGACCAGTTCAACACCTTGACTGTATATTTTATTACGACTGTAACGTTCAAAATGACTTATCAGCAAGGGTTCCATATCTTCCGGGGTCTTACCGATGAATTCCTTAAGTTGAAATTTCACAAAGGCGTCAAATTCGAGTTCGCCGCGCTCATATTGCTCAAAAAACATGTCCACTTCTTTCATGGTGTCCGGCGGCGCAACGCCTTCCTCTATCAAAAATTTCTTCCAGGACACATCACTGTCATTGTTCTGCAAGGTATGATCCATATCAAAAAAGTATACTTCTGGCATATTCATAATCTTTGTTCTTCATATTATCAGGGTTGAACGCTTCCATGCCGGTAAATGTAAATCCACAGGGACAAAAGCGCAAGCCGATAGATGAAAATAAAAAAGTTTAAAAGTCAGCACTGAGAATCCGGGGGAAACTTGAAATCTTTTCCAACGTTTTCAGGGCTTCCCCCAGTTATTCGTGCCTAGAACTCCAGCTTGAAGACCGGAACCGTCGCGGAAAGTTCTTCGACGGGGATATGGCGCAAACGCAACTCTTTTTTAAGGTTCATGTTGTAAACTAGCGGCTCACTGGTGAAGTCGATTGCCTCGCCAGTATTCAGCAGGATAACGCGACGCGGCGCGTCGGCCAGGGGGAACAATGACAGACTGCTACAGTCAAGCCCTTTATGGCAATGCACATATGTGGCGTTGCCGGAACGCGTACACAACAGTTTTTTATCATTGAACATTCCCGGTACGGGTTCGCAAAATGATTCCTTGACTTTTTTGTACCATTCGCCGACGTTTTTCAGTATGTTCACCGCCTGGGGAGGGATGTCCCCGTTGGCGTCCGGTCCGACATTGAGCAGATAATTCGCGCCCTGCGCCAGATATCGGTCAATGTTTTTCATAAAATACAAGCTGGAGAAATAATCTTCATCCTCACGGAAACCCCAGCTGTTGACGCCGACCGACTGACATGCCTCGGTACGGCGTTGGAACGCGACTTCACCATGATTGGCTCCCTCGGGATCGTAGTCGCGTTCCGGCGTGGAGTAATCCCCCTCGTCAAATCCGCGGTTATTGATGACCGCGGCGGGCTGGAGATTGCGTATCATGGAATGAATATCATGGTCGCGATGTTCCGGGACGTTCATATCCCACCATATGCCGTAAATTTTACCGTAATTGGTGCACAGTTCGCGGATCTGGGCTTTGAGGAAATCCAGATAGGCGCTCCAGTCATGCCGGACGGGATCGGTGTTTATCTCATGATGCCGACCGATATTCGGATACGCCGGATGGTTCCAGTCCACTACGGAATAGTACCATTCCAGCGGTAAATCCCGTTTATGGCAGGCTTCAGCCAGCATGGCGCAAATGTCTTTCCCGTACGGACTGTTCATGATGTTGAAATCGGTTGTGGGGGTATTCCACATACAGAAGCCGTCATGATGTCTAGTCGTGAACACCATATATTCCATGCCGGTATTTTCCGCCAGATCAAGCCAGGCGTCGGGATTAAAGTTTCCCGGATTGAAGCGTTCTTTGAGTTTACGATACTCATCCGCCTCCATGCCATAGCGCTGCCATGCCTGTTCATGGCGGGCGTCTACAGCGTAAATGCCCCAGTGAATAAACATCCCGAACCGTTTCTCGCAAAACCAATCTCTTTCGTCATTAAACTTCTGCATTTTTAATTTCCAAACTTATTTTTCATATTTGCATAATATCATTACTATAAGACTCATAACTTATATTCATTATACACTGCATTAACCTGGAAATTTCACCTTTTAATATTACCACGAAGAGCGCGAAGGTTGCTTTGTTATATCTTGTCCCGCAAATCAATAAAAAATCCGTCAGTTCTTCGCGCCCTTCGTTTCTTCGTGGTTAAAAAAGTTCAAATTTTTACCTAAAAGAGTATAATTATTCTGCCGCCAATTCAAAAAACGGAGTAACACCATTTTTCAAACCAGCAGTGTCAAGTGCAATTCTTATTTTCCCGTCTTTATATGAAAGAGGTAGGTTTTCTCTGCGAATGCCATTAACACTCAAAGCGTATAAACTCCATTTTGCAGGTTTAAGCGCCAGTTCAACTTCCAACTTTCCGGTAAGAAGTAAACATGGATGACGTCCTGGTTCAAGACATGTCGTCCTGTCAGGGGAAAGTTTCATGCCAGTATTCATTTCTTCCGTTGAATAGATCAAAACTACTTTAGAACTTTTTGAAAGATCATTTTTATCCATGGAAGTGACAAATACCGCAGCGTCTCGGTCGGTGCTTTTTATATCAAGGACGCTCAGAGTGCAAGTATTTCCGGCAAAAAGATTAGCGCCTTCTGACTTTGGAGTTGTCACCGACATCATCCCGGCTTTGGAGTGTAGCAGGATTTCTCCAGTATCACTATGAAAAATGCCAGCATCTGAATCAGTTTTGTTGTCCTGTGGTAGAATGCCTTTCCGCTTTAATCTTTCAACCATTTGGTCAAGACGGAATCCACCTGTTTTATTGTCGTATATTTCCGTGAACCACTCTTCTGTACGGATTGAGGCTCCGGCAGCAGGGTAGATAGTCATAGAAGCTGGGGTCATTTTTGACAATGCAGGTATCCGTTTAACGTCGGGAAAATCTAAAGCAAAGCCGCATAACAGCGCAAGCTTGACCTGTTCGGTGTTAGGTGCGACATTTTTCCCGGTCTGCAGCAGGTATTTATTGCTAATTGAAAGGTCAATGCGATGAGGAGACGGACGAACGTCTCCGCGCAAATAAAGGCATGCCGCCATAAATTCGTTTGCTCGAAACAGTGGATTCTGGGTAACCGTAAACGGTTGAAGCTTCGATAAATGCAGCTTGCCATCTTCTGATCTGCGTTCAACCGGAAAGTTCATGGAAACAGGAATGCAATGAACCATAATGCCGCTGAAATTCTGCAATGCGGAATAGGACGAAAAGGCTATACCGTTCTCATACAGGTAGCGGTTCCAAAAACAATGATTTTGTTCTGTAATCAACAGGGGCCGTCCTGCCTGACGACATCCAGCCGCCATACGAAAATGGGGAACATCGTTGACGACTGCGCTTTTTTGTGGGACATAAGTATTTTTGTTGACAAGCCCGGTTGAAGGATGTGAGTGATAGGTATTGACCTCTATGATATCGCAGACCTCAGCGCGAACCGCGCTGTCCTGAATCCCTTTACTGTAATTGAACGTAGTCACAAAGCCCTTAT
>JAFGXT010000066.1 GCA_016936495.1 Victivallales bacterium | reverse complement strand
TTGACTGGGGGCGTAGCTCAATTGGTTAGAGTACCAGCCTGTCACGCTGGGTGTTGCGGGTTCGAGTCCCGTCGCTCCCGCCATTTTTATGGTATGTCAAGAAGAATGTATGTTGTTGTTTGGTTTTTGAAAGCGGGGGCGTAGCTCAATTGGTTAGAGTACCAGCCTGTCACGCTGGGTGTTGCGGGTTCGAGTCCCGTCGCTCCCGCCATTTCAAAACCTGATAACAGATTACCGCTTGATAAGCGGGGGCGTAGCTCAATTGGTTAGAGTACCAGCCTGTCACGCTGGGTGTTGCGGGTTCGAGTCCCGTCGCTCCCGCCATTTTTTTTGCACTTTTTCTGGACTTTATCTACTGGATTTTCGTATTTATCCGCGTATATTAGCTTGAGGATGATAATAATGGAGCGGGATATGAAGACACGCGTAACTTCAAAGATATGTATGATCAAGGATCTGGGGGTGCATGGCAAACGGTTCGGCGGCAATATGCTTGCCTGGATGGATGAGGCCGCCGCGATATACGCTCGACAACTCACCGGCACGGATATGGTGGTGACAATGAGATTCGGCGAGATACGTTTCTCTACTCCTGTCAAGCATGAAGATATTGTTGAATTTTACTGTTCCAACCCCCGTCCGGGTACTACCAGTTTGTCTTTCGAAATCAGCGCGGAAGTCAATTCCATTATGGTATTCAGCACTGATTGTACTTTTGTTCATTTAGATAAAGATGGCAAAAAACAGAAGATTGACTGGGATAAATCAGCATTGAAAAAACAGGACTGATCAAGTTCGTAAACAGGGAAAGGGAATAAAAAAAATGACAAACACCATAAGCTGTACCGCCGCCGTCGAGCAAGCCTGGGAGCGCATGAAAACCCTGTTGTTCAAACCTTTCAATTTTAAATCATGGTTGTTGCTGGCATGGTGCGCGTGGCTGGCGAACCTTGGTAATGGTTTCAATGCTAATGCAAATGTTAATGTTGATATGCCCGCTCCGCTGGAAAACGCGCTCAATGAATATTCGGCAGGGAATAAAGAACCATTGAACAAGCTTGCCCAAAGTACGATTGAAGTTGTTACTGACCCTAAGGTTATTCTCATTACTGTTGTCGTGGTACTGGTGGTGATGATTATTTCCCTTGCTTTGATATGGGTTAGATCCGTTTCTGAATTTGTTTTTTTGGATAATTTGATAAATCGTACGAATAAGTTCAGAGAGCCTTTCAAAAAGTATTCCAGTTTGGGATTGTCTTCTTTCTGGTGGCGACTGGTCTTCTCCATCGGCAGCGGATTATTTATGCTTATGGCGGTGGCTTTGCCGCTGGTGCTATCTATGGGATGGATACAGCAATGTGTTTCTGATAGAGCTTTTACTATGCCGGACGCGATGCCGATGACCGGTATTTTGTTGTCATTGGCGCTGAGTGTGTTTGCCGCACTTATAATTGTTTTGATTGATTTTTTCTTTACCGAATTTATTGTGCCGATCATGTATCTTAAAGGGACTAAGTCGTTGGAAAGTTCGCTGGTGTTCTGGGATATGTTGCGTGCGCATGCCTGGACGTTTACAAAATACGTACTTTTGAGTTTCGTTCTGCGTTTAGCCACCGGATTGATTTTAATTATTGTTATACTGGCGAGTTGTTGTTTGCTGGTTATACCGTTGGCAATACCTTATGTGGGAGCTGTGCTGATGCTGCCGATACTGGTGTTTTTCCGTCTTTTCGGACTGGAATTGCTTAACCAGTTCTATAAGTCGCGGATACTGTGAACATAAATCAAGCTTGTTTATTTCATCCGGGAGCATGATTAGATGCAACAAAAACAGAAACTGATACTTGTCGGTGGTGGCGAACAGGGGAGCCTGAGCGCGGAGATCGCCGCGTTTTCGTGGGACGTTACCGGTTTTGTCGACGCCAAAGCAGTGGAGCCATATTCTGCCATTCCCTGGTTGGGGACTGATGCGGATATATACGCGATACTTCAAGAGCATTCCGGCGCCAGGGTATTCATTTCCATTGGCAATAACCGCATTCGGGAAAAGTTGGTGGATTTTTATGCCCTGCCTGAAGAAATATATGCTGTGATCGTCCATCCGTCTGCGATAATTTCCGCGTCTGCAAGCATCGCCCCGGGGAGCCTGATAGCGGCGGGAGCGATAATCAATACCCGTGCCGTGGTTGAGGCTCACGTGATAATAAATTCAGGAAGTATCGTAGAGCATGACTGCCATATAGGGGCATTTTCGCATATAGCTCCGGGGGTGGTTATGGGCGGTGGTTGTTCCATTGGTCAAGGCGCGTTTATTGGGCTGGGAGCCAGGATTAAGGATCATTGTTCGATCGGGGCAGGGGCGGTTGTTGGTGCTGGCGCCGTAGTTATTGGCGATGTTCCGGAGGGGGTTACTGTCGTCGGGGTTCCGGCAAAACAGATTAAAGCGTAACATTATATTCGGGGATCAGACTGTGAAAAGAAATATATGTGTAGTTACCGGAACTCGTGCGGAATACGGGTTGTTGTCGCTGCTTATGCATAAAATAGCCGCCACGCCGGAGTTGAATTTGCAAATAGTCGCTACCGGAACGCATTTGGAGCCGGCGTTCGGTTCAACTTACAGACAGATAGAGGCTGATGGTTTTACTATTGATAGTCAGGTATACATACAACTTACTTCCGACACCGCCGCCGGAGTGGCGAATTCAACCGGTATGGCATTAGCGGGAATCGCCGCCGCCTATGCAGAGTTGAAGCCGGATGTAGTTTTACTGCTGGGAGATAGGTATGAGATATTCGCCGCTGCCGCCGCCGCGAGTCTGTCTCGTATTCCCATTGCTCACATCCATGGAGGAGAGACTACCGAAGGTGCTGTGGATGAAGCGTTTCGTCATGCCATAAGCAAGATGTCGTATTTGCATTTTACGGCAACCGAAGCATACCGGAAACGGGTTATACAATTGGGCGAGCACCCTGACCGTGTCTATAATGTAGGAGGGATGGGCGTGGATGTGATCAAAAACACGGCATTGCTTTCCCGCGCTGAATTGGAAGATTCGTTTACATTTGCTTTGGATGATTTTGCCATTGTAACTTTTCATCCGGAAACTCTGGGCAACGTTGCAGCCGGAGAACAGTTTTCCCGGCTGTTGGAAGCGCTGGACGCTTTCCCCGAGTTGAAACTTGTATTTACCTATGCCAATGCCGACGCGGACGGCGCAGTTATAAATCGTATGATAGATGAGTACAGCCAGCGCGATCCGGCACGTTCAATAGCGTTTAAATCAATGGGACAGCGTCGTTATTTGTCCGCGCTCAGCCTTGCCCGTGTGGTCATAGGCAACTCATCCAGCGGCTTGCTGGAGGCTCCCACGTTCAAAGTGCCCACTGTGAATATCGGCGACCGTCAGCGGGGCAGGATAAAAGCCGACAGCGTTATAGACTGTAAGGCGGAAACCGATGCGATAATGACGGCACTCAGGCAAGCTCTTTCTGCCGATTTCAAGCGTGTACTGGCGACCACGGAAAATCCGTACGGTTCTGGCGGCGCTTCGGATAAAATAGTGGATATTATTAAATCCTGTTCTGGTGGCGAACTCAAAAAAACATTTTTCGATATAGATTTCATTATTTAAACAGGTGAAGTAATGCTTAATGACAAAAAGATACTTGCTGTCATTCCTGCCCGGGGAGGCAGCAAGCGTATAAAAAACAAAAATATCAGACCTTTCTGTTCTAAACCGCTTATTGTCTGGACGATTGAGGCAGCGAAAAGTTCCCGCTATATTGATCGGGTCGTACTAAGTTCAGAAGACCCGGAAATTATAAATATCGCCCGTCAGGCAGGGTGCGATATTCCATTTGTGAGACCGGCGGAACTCTCAACAGATACCGTTCCAGGTTCGGCGCCGATACTTCACGCGCTGGAAAACCTTCCAGGTTATGATTATCTTGTGGTACTCCAGCCGACTTGTCCGATGCGCACGGCTCAGGATATTGACCGGGCACTGGAGAAATGCGTCGGCGGAAATTTCAATTCCTGTGTATCGGTTTCTGAAGTAACTCAGAATCCCGGTTGGATGTTTAGCATTGATTCCGAAGGGTACATGAGCAAGTTTCTTGACGGCGAACTTGCTCCGAGAAGTCAGGAACTGCCAACGCTGGTCAGGCTTAACGGCGCGATATATATCGCCGAAACCTCCTGGCTGGAGCAGGAACGTAAGCTTGTGTCTGATGAATCCATAGCTTTTATTATGCCCGAGGAGTCATCCTTTGACATTGATACCGAAAAAGATTTCAGACTGACCGAGCTCTATATGCAAAACTTTATTCTGAACAAACCGATGGATAATTCATAACGCCGTGATTGTCCTTATTTCAGTTCTACCATTATCAGGCGTGAGCTTGTACGTTCCAGACGCTCTTCGGCAAACAACAGTTCCGGATATTCCCGGACGGATATCAGCGCGGGTTTGAGATTTACACTCCCGCGTACATTTATTTTCCCGTCATCTTTGTCGGTTTTTACCTCATAACTGACGGTTCCGCCTTTGCCTGGATAATTCCATTCAAAGCTGGATGGGAGTAATGCCGCCTGTTTTACGTTGTCAGGTAAATTCACATTGCAACTGAACTCAAACCGTGAAAATGAAGAGCGGTAATATGGCGATGAGCGTCGGGTTGAACCGGTGGCGACAATTTTTTCCATAATATCCAGCGGGAGCATGAAGTAAAGGTATTTGCCATCCCTGACCGCAAATTGCGGCACTTTCACCTTGAGCGTTTTTATTGCCGGATATGACTTTAAATCCACTTTTTTTCCCATCATTACGGCGGCTTCTGAAATATTGTTGACCTCGGTCTGGAAATAACGGCGGCGTTGTTCCGGGGTCATCTCTGAATAGGTCTTATTGAACCTCTCGTATTCGACGCCATAATATTTGACTGTACGTGTTATTACGGCGGCGCCGTTCTCATCTATATTCATATCAACCAGCAGTTCAAAGCGGTTGGCTAGCTGTTTGCCCACGCTAATAGTTTTGAATTCTCCGTTGTTGAGCATGAGAGCGGGGAACCCGTCGTCCGGGCAGGTGCCCGGGCGGGCATACTGTGAGGCGCAATTAAAATAGAGCGGCGCGCCGTCTTTTATGATTTTTACGAGCACTTCATCAATGAAACCGGTCTGAGGATAAGCGGAGATGTTATCCATAAGTTTCGGCAAATCCGGGACTTCCATACTTAGCGCGAATTCTGGCTGAAAGCCCAGCGCGGTCAGCATGGCGTGGAAGACCAGTGCCTTATCGGCGGAATGACCATAGCCGTCCGCCAGAGTGCGATCCGGTGAGGACAGCGAACTCAAAGGCAGGCTTTCGAATGACGGTCCAGCTGTACGAATGTTCCGGTCAATATAATCTCTTATAATTTTTATTTTTTCGTCATTACCATTAACTTCGGCGGTAAGCTCGCGCGCTTTGGCGGTGCATCTTTCAGATGTGCTCAACGCTTTTTTAAAAGCTTTTTTGATATTTTCGGCATAAATTTTCCAGTCTCCATTAGAGACAAATACGCCTGGAGCATAAACCCATTCCGGTGGCAGAAAACCTTCATCCGGTATTTTGGGCTGATTTTGACTGTTCCATTGGTGGATAATCATATCTCCGGTTGTGGAATCCTGTTGCGTAACTTCTTTTGATTTGTGGAATTTTAATCCGGTTGCGAGTTTTTTGTCCGCGCTCAGTGTAATGTTTTTTTGCTTGATCGGCTCGTCATTCTGGAATGTGCCGATAAAAGCCAGAAAAGGACGTTTGCGCATAATGGCTTCAATCTCGTATTCGATGATGCTGTTCTTGTCTACCCGGGGAAGGCTGACGACTTTGACTTTTTCCGCCGGATAGCGCGGCGCGGAACTGACCCATGGCGCGTCCATGATGTTGATCTCCTCCGGCTTTATCGCGTTTATCGTACCATCGGGAGCGGTAACTTTGGCATATTTTAAATTCAGCTCCGTCCATACGGGATTATAGCTGATTTTCAGCTCGGAATATTTTTTTATTCCGGCGTAAGTCAATATACGTTTCTTCATCCTTTCAGTTTTTATGATAGTACCGTCGGGTTTCAGTGAAAAGTTCACTTTTTGCTCAAGGATAAGAGCGTCGGCTCCAGCGATAAGCGCGTTTGACTTGAACACCGGCATTTTTCTGCGTGCGTATTCCATATCCCGGAGTGATTGTTTCAATACCTGATATTGAGCCGGCATGATCTCCATGGTTCGGAGTAAAAATTCTCCTTTACCGCTCAAAACACCATTTTTAATTTCTATGCTCTGCTTCCAGAACATGTCTGGATTGTCTATTGCTTTGTATTCGGGTATGGACAGCACCTCCGACGGATCCCCCATGGTGATTGTGAAATTTTCCTCTACTCCGCAAGTGGAAAATATCTTCATTGGGAAGCGACGTTTTTCCAGTCCGGTATTGCTCAATACAAAGTTGACCGCGCCGAAAGCGGTGCCTATCCATGGCAGTTTAAGCATGCGCATGTCTGTGCCGTCAATAGGAAATCCATTTGCGCTAAAAGTCATTTCCGCCCGCAAGGGAACGCTGGTGTCGTTGAGCTGTTCCGGGAAAATACGTAAAGTCTTAAGTTCGGCGCCTGGTACTGCTTCTTTGATCTTGCGGGCGAAAAACTCAAATCGTCGTTCCGGTGTCCAACGCATAAACGCGCCGCGATAAATGGTGTCATTGACGCCTTCGAAAATCATTGATGTCGCGGCAGAAAAAACTCCATCCTTGCTTATTCCTCCGCGAGTGTCTATTTTTACTAGATTTTTCCCAACCGGAGCTACGTCGGAAGTACGTAAAGTATCCCCGTCAGGACGCGCCACCAGGTAGCTCTGGTTGCAAAGATATGACGGGAGTATGTCTCGTGTGGATTCATCAGTCGGATCCATAAGGATATAGTCTTTTTTTCCCATGTCCACCGCGACGACGGCATGGTTGAAATAGTTATTGGGTACTTCCTTGTCCTTTTTGGGACCGTTGTTCATCAGTACCGGAAAAGCCTCAAAGCCCGCTATGCGCAACATCGCCACCAGCAGCGCGGCTTTGTCCCGGCATACCCCGTAACGGTTTTCAAAAGTGATGCTTACATCGTGCGGTTCATAGCCGGGAGCGTCGTCTTCCATGGTTATGCCCATATAACGAATACGGTTGGATACAAACTGGAATATAGCGTTAATCTTCTCTTCGGGTGTGGATAAGCCTTTGATCAACTCCGCTACTTTTGCTTTCATTTCCGGCGTGGTCTTGTCCAAACGCGGTTTGCTCAAATCCCAATACCAGCGGGAAATATCCTCCCAACTTTCTTCCGTACTCATAAGCAAGCGCTGGACAACCGTATAGTAAGCCGGCATTCCAGGTTCCTCAAAAATGCGCGGTACATTTTGCGCCACCCAGTCGTAGATTATCCTGCCGTCCTTCTCCGTCTGTGTGAAATTTATCGAGCCTTTTACCTCATCTTTGATCATTATTTTTTTCAGCGGACGTTCCGCCGGAGCATCCACCACTACCTGATACCTTATAATTGGACTGGTGGACTGGAGTGCAATATAGTTGCACCAGGTGTCGGGGACACGGGTTTTTACCGCGTTTCTGCGCCAGGTGTAGTGAAGTACATCGCCCACCTGAAGGCCTGGCACTACTACCGTCATTATCTTTACGTTGGGATCATAAATATTGGAGTTCATCTGTCCCGGACTTACCATTACCTTGGAGTTGGCGGCGACGTCTATAGCCCGTACCGAACCATTCGGACTTATCACTTCCAGAGAATCTATTTCTATCGTTGAAAACGGAATCATGAAATGAAAACTCAATGTATTTCTGTCGCGCCTGCCTTTTTCGGTCAGTATTTTTTCGTACACGTCGTCGATCATGACATAAGTACCGTCCGGGTTGTAGCGTGTGTACTCTGTGTCGTCGATGAGAACTGTATCGGCGTCAGGATATTTTTCCGGTGTAACCGTAGCCGCCACGCTTAAGCTGGTCTTCCGATTACACAATATTCCCTGTATGACATTATCCGCACTGATACTCAGTCCGCATAATAACATCAGTATTGATAAAACCGCCATTTTTCTGAATCGCGATACCATAAAGCACACTCCTTGATATTTATTAATAATATTGTTGAATTTATTTATCTTTTAAAGTAATATCCCAGACCGGCACTCCCAGATATTCCGCCAGTTCCGCCGCATCCTCACGCAGCTTCTTCACGTTACCGTGATCAATCACATTTCGTCTGGAACCGTCGTTCAGTACCAGATTTAATTCATAACTGGTATAAGAACTTTTATCAGACCGGCACCATTCTGAGACAATCTGAATCGCGTGAATATCTTTCAACTTTACCGGAGCCTTTTCCGGTTTGAGATCGCGTGTTGCATATAAAAGTTCATCAGGAGATTTTCCGCCGACCCAGTAATATCCGGCGTCCAGGTCGAAAGTGTGCTTACTTATTAACATGCGAAAGATAAAGATTCCGACGATAGTAAATATTCCTCCAAAAATGTACGGAATGAAAAATGGTATCTCCACTTTATCTGTCCAAAGCAGTGTTAGGCTGAAGCCGATTATGATTCCAAGACCAATCAGCAGAAAAACCAATCCCATGAGCCATGAACCTATGGTAGGTACAAATTCCAGCCTGTCATAATGTTCTTTACTGCGTCTCAACTTATGAGTGCGGAAGTTACTGCCGCCTGACTTAGCCGGAGACCATGAAGTAGCAAGCGCCACCGGATCATTGAACTTTTCAGGATTAATACTTTGCTTGTTGGCATTAGCCAAAGCCTTTAATTTTTCCAGTATTTTTTTCAACATTGCAGTAATCTCCCTTATTCGCTAAAAAATCCAACTGAAAAGAATTTAGAGCAGGAAACGTAGATAAGCAAATCAGGATAGCAATAAATCTGTCTTGAAATGCATCAATCATATTACATATAAGCAAAAATTATTGCAAAAGTATAAATTTTTCATGTTTTGAGTTTGAATAAAACAAAAAAAGGTGCATATTTCATACATTGCCAGCAATCATGTGCGCTCATAGCTCAGTTGGTAGAGCAGATGACTCTTAATCATCGGGTCGGAGGTTCAAGTCCTCCTGGGCGTACCATTTTTTTGCCTTTTTTTCGGAATTTTCTCCTCAAAACAAGCCTCCTGGCACTTTTTTACTTTACTTGGCATTTTCCGGCATTATATTAAAAATAGTGGGAATAGTGGGAAGATAGTGGGAAATAGTGGGAAGAAATTTGGGATCTAAAAACCAAGGAAAATGCCAAAAAATGCCAATACGAAGAGCCAAAGGAACCGGTAGTGTTCAAAAAAAAGGCAGTAAGTATTATTTTCGGGTAAAGATTAACGGCAAAGAGATTGTACGCCGTATGCCGGAAGTCTCCAATGACAAAGAGGCCGATCTGGAAGCAACACGTCTTTATACGATTGCAAGCGCCAAAACCAAAGAGGAAATCGCTTTATTCAGTGGTAGAGCCAGGGAACTCATAAAAGAAGCGAACTCTGTTTCTTTCAGAGAAGCCTTTGAAAAATTCAAAGCCAGTTCCATCCGTCCCTCTTGCACTGAAGATACTTTAAAGCAACATAAGCGATTTTGGAAATATTTTATGGATTGGCTTGGGTTGAATGTCCCATATGTAAAAACACTATCTGAAGTAGACGAAAGTGTTGCGGTCAATTTCTTCAATTATGTGTCTATTCAGAAGCAACCCAGGACATTCAATGCTATTCTTAATACGGTAAGACTGGTTTATAAGACTCTTGAAAAAGACAACAATCCGTTTTTGCTGATTCGCAAACGCTCAGAAGACACTAATACCCGAAATGAGTTCGATATTGACCAGCTGGAAAAAATCTTCCAGATCATCGACAATAAAGGTATTCATCTAATGCATAGAGATGAGATCCGGATATTATTTTTTCTCGGAGCGTTCACCGGTCTGCGCTTTAAAGATTGTTGTCTGATGAAATGGCGCAATATAGACCTGACAACTGGAATCATTCGAGTTATCCCGGAAAAAACTAAGAAAAACAAGAACTTCGTCAATGTTCCGATTCATAATCGACTGATGGAACAACTTAAAGCCGCACTTGAATGGAAGATCAATGAGTTTGTTTTACCGGAATGCGCCAAGCGCTACAGTTATAATCAAAGTGGACTTTATAAGGACACCAAGCGAGTTATCGACTATTCCATGTGGGCAGAGCCGCAAAAGGACAGGCGACCTCCCTCTATGCCAGGCTATACTTTTCACTCTCTGAGGCATACCTTTGTGTCGATCTGCGCCAATGCCGGGGTTCCTTTGTCGGTAGTGCAGGAGATCGTCGGGCACGGCAATCCAGCCATGACAAAATACTATACCCATGTCGGAACCGAATCGCTCCGCAAAGCAGTCAACACGTTACCCGGCAGCAAAGCTCACACTGCCTCAGCCGACGAAAAACTAGCCGAAATCAAAGAAATCCTGTCATCAAAAAAGGTCCACGACGACTACGACAAACAAATCCTGAGCTTATTGGAGTAAGGATTATATTATAACTGATTTATAATAAGTATAATAAAAAAGGGGACTCATTTTATGATTAATAAATTTGGTCGTGCTTTTTGGCTTTTAGTTATTACTTTTTTCGTTGTGGCAATTAATATTTGGCTGTGCTATCTTTATAAAAATTTGCATTTCCATATAGCGTCTTCGATTCTTACATTAGTCATAATACTTGTAGCTCAAAAACCATGCACTCCCCATTTAGAGAAAGATTGCGGTTTGTCAGTTGAGATAGTATCCAAGATTAGAGATCTTGCATTATTCGCCTTGATTCCATTTTTTATAATTTCATCTTCGATAACAACCTAAATTCCGCAGTAATGTAAACTATGCATCGGTATTGGCGATGCCGAAGCATTCCATAACGAGGCGCTGAATTCTGGTAGGT
>JAFGXT010000065.1 GCA_016936495.1 Victivallales bacterium | reverse complement strand
TATCCCGGACCAAAACAGCAGCTTTCAATGCTAAGGCATCTAAGTGAGCGGGATCGATTTTTAGAATCTCATCGACTTGACTTAAAGCCCCTTCTTTATCATCAAAGAGCAACAGTACTTTTCCAAGTTTCAAGCGGGCATCGATATTATCCGGAGTCAATTTAACCGCCTGAGTTAAATTTTCCTTCATTGCTTTGAAATTTCTGCCTTTTTCATTTAACAAAGCCAGATAATAATAAGAATCCGCAGCATTATTATCTTGTTGTATTGCGTTTTTCAATTCCAATTCAGCTTTTGCAAACTCTCCCTGATCATAGAGCTCAACACCTTTTGCCTGTCTGTCCTTTGCTTCTTCTTCAGGACTGGAACACCCTGCCAAAATCATTGGAAAAATGCTAATTAGAACTAGCCTTATGTTAAATTTCACGATTTTCATTCATTGAGCCTTCAATTTCAAAAACACCAAAGCATTCGGCAATTTTAAGTTTAAAAAGAAAAAAAGGTCATTTTTGTTCTTAAACAGCGTTAAACATAAAAAAGGGAATCTCACCAAAACAATTTTGCAAAAATTTTTGCGATGACTAGCCACCATTATTTTAGTTAGACGAATGGTCTATTCCGAAACAAATGACTTAACATTCAGCCCCTGAATACATCTATAGGAAGTATAGCAACAACTGCTTGCAATATAAAATTCATAGATAACAAGGATTACCAATTCACCTCGTCAAACTTCAAAATTTTTCAAAACAGACCAAGTCTAAAAGCTTGCAATCCCTGGCTGCATGAATTATTAGAGTTTACATCCTTATGTAGGGGAAAACCGCTTCCCGGAAGATATGATGACATGAGATTAATGATAAGCGCTTAGACTCCACAACAAATCAATAATACAATAAGTGTTTCGTATAATGTCCGTTTATGATAACGGCTATTATAAATCAATGACTTGGAATGACGAAGCGTTGCAAACGTACTTGTTACCGCCCACTTACCTATAAAACATTTACAAAACTAGACAAATTTAATAATTTTAACATATAGAGTGAATCCAATGACAACAGCCTCAAGAAGAGAACTTGAAGAATGAATTTAACCGCACACTGGAAAGAGAAAATCCTGGGAATATTTATTGCCACAATATTCTCGATAGGCCTATTTTTTGGCACATGGAAATCCATAGTCGACATCTGGATTCGGTCGGAGACATTTACCCATGGTTTTATAATTGCGCCAATCAGTGTTTGGTTGATCTGGTCTCAACGAGATAAATATCGTGACCTCACGCCTTGTTTTAGTAAGTTGGCTTTGATATTTATAGCCGCAAATGGATTTCTCTGGCTCATTTCAGACTTGATACATGTTTTAGTCTTCAAACAATTCGCCGCGATCGGCATACTCATCGGCAGTTTCTGGGCTTTGCTGGGCAATAGAGTAGCATGGGAGATGCTTTTCCCTTTGTCTTTTCTCTATTTTATGGTTCCTGTCGGAGAGGTGCTGATACCCCCGCTGATGGAATTTACCGCAACATTTACAGTCTCCTTGTTACGTTTGACCGGAATTTCGGTGTACCGTGAAGGTCTCTTTTTCACACTGACCTCCGGGCAATGGTCAGTCGTTGAAGGCTGCAGCGGGCTTCGTTATTTGATTGCCTCGGTAACGTTGGGTTTGGTCTATGCCTATATCACCTATACCCAGCCTTGGAAACGCTTCCTTTTTGTGTTGTTGTCTTTTCTGGTCCCTGTCATTGCCAATGGCTTGCGTGCCTATATGATCGTCATGATCGCCCATCTCAGTGATATGAAGTTAGCCACGGGGGTCGACCATTTAATTTATGGTGGAATCTTTTTCGGTTTCGTCATGCTGATATTGTTTTTTATTGGCTCTTTTTGGAAAGATGCGGAACCGGCTAGACCCAGTCGGAACAATTTGGTCAGTCAAGGTACAGAGACCGAACCTTACCAACCCAGGATTCTATTGATCGTACTCCTGATAGGCATAACTTCTTCCATCTGGCCATTGAGTTCGGCCTGGTTACAAAGCAAACAATCGCTGGGCACCCAATTACATCAGAACTTTTCCGCATCTCACGACGTTGAATGGAAACCGGCGGGTAATCCGGATTGGGGATGGCAACCCAAATTTAATGGTGTCGTCACTGAAACACTGGATTTTTATCAAAATGGCCAGAACACAATAGGAATCTATCAAGCTAGTTTCGGCAATGAATCGCAAGGGGCTGAATTAGTAAACTCACAAAATTATTTGGTCAAGCAAAAGGACGAGACCTGGAGACTCCCATACACCGGCATGATGGAATTAACCCAGCCTGATGGCACATCATTACCCGTCAATGAATCGGTATTGAGCAGTAACATAAGAGATATCGTCGTCTTGAGATGGTATAGGATCGGTGATAGAAACACCGCCAATCCCTATCTCGCCAAGATATTTCAGCTGATGAAACGTTTATCGGCCGATCCGTCACCCGAACTTCAGATCATTGTGATGACTGAGGCTCCGCATAACCACTATGAAATTGCGCGAACTTCATTAAAAAGATTTGCAGAAACTTGGTTTAACAACTAGAAAGCTGATATACGAATTGATAAAATAATAAAAGTTTACATAGCGCTTGATGGGGACATTATTCTTATTTTTTGCACGATCAAAGCCAATGCTTGTTTATCTGGCGTCTGTTCTCCCAAAAAATAGGTCAACAATTGTGCATCCGGGAGTTTTAACAACTCGAGAAAAGCCATTTGCTCATCGAAACCCGCTTCTTCAAAACAAACATCAAGGTATTTTTCAAATAAGATATCCAGT
>JAFGXT010000064.1 GCA_016936495.1 Victivallales bacterium | reverse complement strand
TGAAAAGTGCGGGATGCGGGATATGCGAGGGTGACGTGTTTCGCTATGCTACCCGGAACGACGATTCCGGCGACAATAAAGGCATTCGGCTGGGGCACGAAGGTTCAGGTGTAATTACGGAAGTGGGTAGTCAGGTTACTGAATTCAAAGTCGGCGACAAAGTAACCGCATTGGGCGGTGATTATGCTGAATATTTTGTAACCACTCCTGACAAACTGGCAAAAGTTCCGGACAATATTGATGCGGGAATGGCACTTGGTGAACCGATTGCCTGCTGCATGTCGGCGGCGCGGCGCTTTGGAATAAAGATGGGTGATCGTGTAGGCATTATCGGTGCCGGGTATATGGGAATAACCTGCATGCAGTTAGCTAAACTTCAAGGGGCGGCGGAAATTGTGCTTTTTGATTTGCTTGACTGGCGTTTGGATACCGCAAAGCAGCTCGGGGCTGATAAAGTTATTAACTCCAAAGACAAAACGCCCCAAGAACTGTTCAAAGAGCTCGGCGAATTCGATGTTGTTATCGAGGCTACAGGAGTTCAAGCGGCGATTGATCTTGGAACTGAGTTATTACGTCATCATGGAACTCTGAATCTGGTCGGATACCACCAGTCAAACGGTGGAATCCGTAATACTGACATGAAAAATTGGAATTTCAAAGCATTGACTGTAGTTAATGGACACGTCCGCGACGAAATAGAAAAGCTTGACGCAATGAAAGCGGCGCTGAAATTGATGGAGAATGGTAAACTTGATACTGAAGCATTAATTTGCAACTATAATTTCGCGGACATAAATCAGGCCTTTACTGATCTTAAATCTCGTAAAGTTGGCCTGTTTAAAGGCAATCTTATATTTTAACAAGGATATAAACGATGACAATAAAAATAGCTATAGTTGGTGCCGGCGGAATGGCTGATTACCATATTCAGGGATTCCGCGCCGGCGGCGCAGAGGTGGTCGCTATTGCCGACCGTAATATTGAAGCCGCGAGAGCGTTTGCAACAAAGCAAAATATTCCTGAAGTTTTTGCATCCTTGACTGAGATGTTAAGTGAAACTGAACTTGACGCGGTATCAATAATTACGCCGAATAAATTTCATAAACCTTTGGCGATTGAAGCTTTGACTGCCGGAGTTCATGTTTTTTGCGAAAAACCTCCGGCTCTTTCGGCGGCGGAGACTATTGAAATGCGCGACGCCGCGACAAAGACCGGAAAAACCTTGATGTTTAATTTCAACAACCGGGCGCGTCCTGAATCTTATGCCATGATGCAATACATCAATGGTGGCTCGGTAGGAAAAATCAATTCATGTCAGGCAGTCTGGATGCGACGCACCGGAATTCCCGGCTTTGGCGGCTGGTTTACCACGAAAGCTCTATCAGGCGGCGGTCCGGTGATCGACTTGCTGCACATGATTGACCTCGGTCTTTATTTCATGGGATATCCTGAACCCGAATATGTCTTGGCTCAAACCTTTAACGATTTCATCAATGACAAATCCTTCAAAGGGCCGTGGGGTATTCCGGATGTCGCCGACGGTGTTACTGATGTTGAATCCGCCTGTCATGGGTTTGTCCGCTTCAAAGACGGACAAGTAATGTCACTGCGCAATTCCTGGGCGGAGATAATTAAACAGGAAGAAGTCTCGGTAACTTTTCAGGGAAAAAAGGCTGGCGGCATGGTTCGGCGACTATTTGAAATTGATGGTGATGATGATACAAGTATAGATAGTTGCGAATTATATGTTCAGGAAAATGGATGTTCTGTTAATAAAAATATCATTGTTGCTAAGGATGAATCAATGGGACGTGTCCGTTCAGCGACTAATTTTGTTCGCACTATCAGGGGAGAAGAAGCTCCGTTGAACCATATTGATGACGCGGTGAAGTTAATGAAAATTATTGACGCGATTTACAAATCCGCAACATCCGGCGCACCGGTAGAAATCAAATAAATATAACAGATCAATAAAACCTTGATAGCAGGGAAGGCAGTTTGTCGCATTGGGTTATCATTAAAGAAAATGGCAAGACTCAAGCGCTTATCAACGCGGGGAATAAATTGAAAAATTGGCTTAAATAACCGCTCACCTCCGCAGATTCTCGACTGGTTCGATTGTATAAAAGTGCAGACCGCCATGGGAATATACGATGATCAACCGAGTCAGTAACCAGAGATAGCGAACTCATGGAGTATCTGGGAGTCGCCGGAAAATAGTGTGCGCATTATCCGACTTTCTGGTTCCTACTGCTAAATCTATAACGAACTCTCACCGTCGAGTTATCGCCCATGCCGGGCATACTACGAAAAAGGGCGTCCCCGAAAGGACGCCCTGAATTTTTGTAAACCGGATAATTACTTACCGGAAACAACCCCGTGAACCTTGAAGGCACGAGTATGTGAGAACTCACCAAGCTTGTGTCCTACCATATTTTCAGTTACGAAAACAGTCTGGAAGGATTTGCCATTGTGAACACTGAATGTATGTCCCACAAAATCCGGAATGATCATCGAACGGCGCGACCAGGTCTTGATCGCTTTCTTCTGACCGGACGCGTTCATCCTGTCAACCTTCTCCAACAGATGGTCGTCAACAAAAAAACCTTTTTTGAGCGATCTGGACATTATTTCTTCCTCCGTTCAACAATAAACTTAGTAGAACCCTTACGTGGGTTTCTGGTCTTCAAGCCCTTGGAGAGCTGTCCCCACGGCGACTGCGGATGACCTCCGCTGGTACGACCTTCACCACCACCCATCGGATGGTCAACCGGGTTCATCGCCACACCACGTACGTGAGGACGTTTGCCCGCATAACGTTTTCTACCGGCTTTACCCAGTTTAATGTTCATCAGTTCCCCGTTACCCACGGAACCGATTGTGGCACGGCACTCAAGATTTATCATCCTTACTTCACCGCTCGGCAGCTTGATCTGGGCATAACCGTTGTCTTTACCACGCAGGATAGCGCTCTGACCAGCGGATCTTACCAGTTTAGCCCCGCAACCGGGACGCAATTCGATGTTGTGGATCGCCATACTTACCGGAATGTCTTTGATCTGGAAAGCGTTGCCCGGCTTGAATTCAGCCTTGGCGCCGCTCATGACCACATCGCCAACCTTGAGACCAGTTGGAGCGATGATGTAAGATTTCACACCGTCAGCATAGCAGATCAACGCAATATTCGCGGTACGATTCGGATCGTACTCAATGCTCTTCACTGTTGCCGGAATGTCATCCTTGGATCTTTTGAAATCAACCATACGGTAACGGCGCTTGTTGCCGCCCCCACGAAAACGCGTAGTAATACGCCCCGTGTTGTTACGTCCGCCAGTCGAGCTCAATCCTTTTACAAGACTCTTCTCGGGAGTAGACGCAGTAATCTCAACAAAATCCGAGACCGTCATATCACGTCTACCTGGAGACGTTGGTCTATAAGCTTTGATAGCCATATCTAATCACCCTTGAATTAAAATACGTCAATTGAACCTTCGGAAAGAGTCACGACAGCCTTCTTCCAATTGGAACGATGACCGACCTTCATGCTTTTTCCCGCACGTTTAGGCTTGCCATCGTAATTCATTACGTTGACCGCCTTTACCTTAACCCCGTCAAAAAGAGTTTCCACCGCTTTGCCGATCTCTACTTTTTCAGCATCGACGGCAACTTTCAGAGCATATTTGCCCTGAGCCGCAAGCGCAGCACTTTTTTCGGTTACCAATACAGTTTTCACAATATCATATGGAGACTTCATTTGCCGTAACTCCTTATGCCAGACGCTGAACAAACTCGTCCAACGCTTCCTGTGTAAAGATTATCTTATTAAAATACAGCAACTGATAAACATTAACCGAGGCCGCTCTGATAGTCAGCACGTGAGCCAGATTCCTGGTCGCCAGGTCAATGTTCTGCTCATAATCTTTAACCACAAGCATAACTGTATCATCAATTTTAAGAGCGTCAAAGATTGCCTTGGCACTCTTGGTTTTGCTGTCGGCAAGCTCGAACTTGTCAATCGCCAATACCTTACCTTCATTAAGTACTTCAGAAAATGCACGTCTGAGAGCGAGCGTACGGACTTTCTTGTTTACTTTTTTGCTGAAGCTGCGGGGCTTAGGTCCAAAAATAACGCCACCGCCAGTCCACAACGGATTACGGCTGCTACCACTACGGGCACGACCCAGACCTTTCTGCTTGAAAGGTTTAGCTCCGCCGCCACGACGCTCGCCACGAGTTTTTGTGCAGGCTGTGCCGGCACGCTGTTCTGCCAGAAAGGCAACGACCACATCATGAACAGCCTGTGTGCCTTTTTCCATTTCAAGGCAGCTGTCCTCGATCGCATAACTGCCGTTAACGGCGCCTTTGCTGTCAAGTATATCCAATTTTTTCGGCATTTTATTCACCTACCTTTGTTCATTTAGCTTCGGCGCATTTTTTCCTGGCGCTCTTAATGACGAGAAGACCGCCATTAGGACCGGGAACCGCACCTTTAACGAAGACCAGATTATCTTCCGGAACAACACGCACGATCTTGAGGTTCTGGATAGTCCTGCGTACATTACCCATATGTCCGGGCATTTTCTTGCCCTTATCGACACGTCCGGGGAATTCGCACTGTCCGATAGAACCAGTCCTTCTCTTCCAACCGCCGCCATGGCTGTAACGACCGCCGGCGAAGTTGTAGCGTTTTACCACACCCTGAAAGCCGCGTCCTTTGGTGACGCCGGTAACGTCAAGAAATTCATCAGCGTTGAAGACATCAGCCTTGACTTCACTGCCCAGCTCGACTTCAGGATCCTGTTCCATTCTGATCTCACGAACAACCGCAGGGGGATTGCTGTCGGCACCACTTCTTTTGTAGTGACCGAGGAGCGGCTTAGTGACATTTTTCACTTTGCGCGCGCCGAATCCCAGTTGCAATGCCGAATAACCATTGCTTTCCTGAGTTTTCACGTCAACGACGACGCAGGGTCCAGCCTGAAGAACGGTAACCGGAATAACGGCTCCATTCTCGGCATATACCTGGGTCATCCCAACTTTTTTACCGATTATACCTTTCATAATTCTCCTTTGCGATACTTACTCCGATCGGTTTCTCGAAGCATTGGTATCAATGTTTACGGCTCAGGCCCCGATCTTGATAGAAATATCAACACCGGCCGGCAGATTCAGTTTCTTCAGTTCGTCAACTGTCTTGGAAGTCGGATTGATGATATCCATCAAACGTTTGTGGGTTCTTACCTCAAACTGTTCCATTGACTTTTTATTGACGTGAGGAGAACGATTTACACTGAGTCTCTCGATTCTGGTCGGCAACGGAATAGGACCAGCCACAAGAGAACCAGTTCTGCGAGCTGTATTCAAGATCTCTGAAACAGACTGATCAAGTATACGATGCTCATAGGCCTGTAAGCGAATTCTTATCTTCTGTGCGCTCATTATTTGCTTTTCTCCACAATTGCTTGTTGAATTGATTTTGGTACATTGTCAAAATGTGACGGCTCCATTGAATACGAGGCACGTCCGCGGGACAGCGAACGAATGCCGGTGGCGTAACCGAAAAGTTCTGCCAGCGGAGCGTGAGCTGTTATCTTGGTGAAGTTGTCTCCTGAATCAGAATCCACTTCCACAATGTTTCCACGACGACTTGTTATATCGCTGATAAGGTCGCCCATGTTCTCATCCGGAGTGGTGATATCGACTTTCATAATCGGCTCAAGTACGGAAATACCGCCTTTTGCGCAGGCTTCCTTGAATGCCATGGATCCGGCGATCTTAAACGCCATTTCCGAAGAGTCCACAGGATGGTATGAACCGTCAATGATATCAACATTAAAGTCGATCACCGGAGATCCACTGATGACGCCGGTAGCGGCAGCCTCAGTAATACCTTGTTCAATCGGCTTGATGTATTCCTTAGGAATGTTACCGCCGACGACTTTATTTTCTATAGTAATACCGTGACCACGTTCTTTCGGGGTCAGTTCGATAATAACATGACCATACTGACCGCGTCCACCACTCTGGCGCACAAACTTCGTATCAGAGCGTGCCGGACCGTTGATTGATTCACGATAAGATACCTGAGGAGCTCCTGTAGTGGCCTCTACCTTAAACTCACGTTTCAGGCGGTCTGCGATAATCTCCAGGTGAAGTTCACCCATACCTGCAATAATGGTCTGACCGGTTTCGTTGTCAGTTCTGACGTTGAAAGTCGGGTCTTCATCTGCGAGAGCGCCAAGGGCTTTGTAAAGCTTATCGCGTTCGCTGGAAGTCTTGGGCTCAACCGCCATGGAGATAACCGGTTCAGGAAAGTGCATGGATTCAAGAATGATCTGATGTCCTTCATCGCAGATGGTATCGCCAGTAGTAACGTTTTTAAGACCGACTGCGGCGGCAATATCACCACTGAATATCTGATCACGTTCTTCACGGGAGTTAGCGTGCATCTGAAGCAGACGCCCGAGACGTTCACGATTACGTGTACGCGGATTATAAACTCCAGCACCTTTTTCTGCAGTACCGGAATAAACACGGAAGAAAGAGAGTTTACCCACATAAGGGTCATTCATAATCTTGAAAACCAGCGCGGCAAAGGGTTCATCGTCGCCGCAATGTCTGGAAATCTGTTTTTCGGTTTTGGGGTCAGTACCATTGATGTTCCAGATATCAACTGGAGACGGCATGTAATTAGTCATGGCGTCAAGCACGATCTGTACACCTTTGTTCTTAAATGCGGAACAGCATACGACCGGAACAATGTCGCAGGAGATGACGGCGGCACGAATGCCTTTACGAAGCAGATCGTTGTCCGGCTTCTCATCAGCCAGGAAGATCTCCATAACTTCTTCGTCCACTTCCGCCACACATTCGAGCAGATAGTGATAAGCTTCATCAACGCGTTCCTGATATTCGGCGGGAACATCTTCAATTCTCATAGTGGCGCCGAACTCATCACCGTCAAAATAAATGGCTTTGTTTTCAATAATGTCAATAACGCCGGCGAAATCGGATTCAGCACCGATCGGCACCTGAAGCGGAACTGCGGTCGCACCGAGTTTTTTACGAATATCCTCGACCACGCCATTAAAGTCGGCACCGGTACGGTCCATTTTGTTAACGCAGGCTATAATCGGAACTTTGTATCCCTGAGCCTGACGCCATACGGTTTCAGACTGCGGCTGAACTTTGCCCACCGCACAGAAAACCGCCACGGCTCCATCAAGCACACGCAAAGAACGCTCCACTTCCGCAGTAAAGTCAACGTGCCCGGGAGTATCAATAATATTAATGCGGTGATCCTTCCAGAAGCATGTGGTCGCGGCGGAAGTAATCGTAATTCCGCGTTCCTGTTCCTGCTCCATCCAGTCCATAGTCGCGGTACCTTCGTGCACTTCACCGATTTTATAGCTCATACCGGTATAATACAAAATACGCTCGCTAAGTGTGGTTTTTCCGGCATCGATGTGCGCCATGATCCCAACGTTACGCGTATTTCTCAGAGGTACTCGTCGACCAGCAGACTCATTATATTTTTTCTCAATCATATCCATATATCACAATCTACCGCTTTGTACTACCATCTGTAATGAGCGAAAGCTTTATTAGCCTGCGCCATTTTCAGGGTATCTTCTTTTTTCTTCACTGAGGCTCCGGTATTCTCAAAAGCATCAAGAATTTCCATGGCGAGAGACTCCTGCATGGATTTACCTTTACGCGACTGGGAATAGCTCTTGATCCAACGCAATGCCAGAGCAACCTGTCTGTCATTACTCACTTCAATCGGCACCTGATAAGTAGCACCACCAACGCGACGGCTTTTCACTTCCAGTTTAGGCTTGATGTTCTCAAGCGCCTGGAGGAATACTTCCAACGGATCCATGTCTTTCTTTTTAGAACCGATAACATCGAACGCACCGTAAACGATACGTTGCGCGGTAGACTTCTTTCCCCGTTCCATAATAGTACTGATCAAGCGGGCTACAAGCTCGCTGTTATACTTGACGTCAGGAGTAAGTTGTCTTTTAACAGCTTTACGTCTTCTCATTTTTTCATATCCTTGAAATTACAGTCGTTGTCAAACAATCGGCAATTTTTGCCCGAGACATTATTTAGGACGCTTCTGTCCGTATTTCGAACGACTCTGTTTACGTTTGTCCACACCGAGACAGTCCAGAGCGCCGCGAACAACATGATAGCGTACACCCGGCAGGTCACGTACACGACCGCCCTTTACGAGCACAACAGAGTGTTCCTGCAAATTGTGGCCTTCGCCACCGATGTAGGCGGTCACTTCCTGACCGTTGGTCAAACGTACTCTGGCGATCTTACGAAGAGCCGAGTTTGGTTTTTTCGGAGTTCTGGTTGTTACCTGAACGCACACCCCTCTCCGCTGGGGGCAGGCGTCAAGAGACCTTGACTTACTTTTCTTGATTTTACTCTGACGTCCATTACGGACCAACTGATTAATAGTCGGCATAATCCCAATACCTTTTTTTATATTTATTTATATATAAAATTATCTTTATTTCCTGTTTACCGGGCACAAGCCCAAAAAAATCATATACAAAGGGAGAATAAGATAAACTCCCTTTGTATAAAATCAAATAATATTACGATTTTTTTAATATTTTTTCAGAAAGTGGTTCTGAATCAGATGTCTTGAAGCGAAATATACTCTTCTCCATCTTCCTCTTGTTCTTTCTCAAATATGTTTTCTTCAACGATTTCTTCGCCGAGTTTTTTCAGTCCGGAATTCTGATACATGGCAGTTCCGGTACCGGCAGGAATCAAATGTCCGGTAATGACATTTTCCTTAAACCCGCGAAGCATATCGCATTTTCCGAGAGTAGCCGCATCAGTGAGGATACGAGTCGTATCCTGGAATGAAGCGGCGGAAATAAAGCTTTCTGTTTCCAGAGAAGCTTTAGTTATTCCCAGGAGCACCGGTTCAGCCTGAGCCGGCTGTCCGCCCTGAGCTATCACCGCTTCATTTTCGGCAAGGAACTCGAACTTGTCAGGCTGTTCACCGACAAGATACTTAGTGGTTCCCTGTTCCGTAATCTTCACTTTCTGCATCATCTGCCGGACAATGACTTCGATATGTTTGTCATTGATTTCCACGCCCTGAGCGCGATATACCAGCTGAATCTCATTCACCAGATATCTCTGCAACTCCTGCGGACCGCAAATCTCAAGCAGAGTATGCGGCACGATTGCGCCTTCGGTAAGTTTCTGTCCCTTACGCACAAAATCACCTTTACCGACAATGAGGTGTTTATTTGTCGGAATGTTATTGTGCTCTTCAACGTTGCCGCTTTCGACGTCACGAATCAACAACTGACGTTTACCACGGGACATTTTACCAAGTTCAACAATACCGTCGATACGCGCGATCTCCGCAATCTCTTTGGGAATACGTGCTTCGAACAATTCAGCCACACGCGGCAGACCTCCGGTAATGTCTTTGTTTTTAGCGGTCTGACGCGGCACACGGGCAACCGTGACACCGGCTTTAACCGCATCTCCATCCTGAGCCATCAGGAAAGCTCCTGCAGGCAGCGGATAATTAGCGAGGAATTCACCTTTGCGATCTTTGATCACCACCTGAGGATGCAGATCCTCACGGTGTTCCATAACGGTAACTTCTTCGATACCGCCACGTTCAATACGATTGAGCGTAACGCCTTCGACCAAGTCATGAAGTTCGACCACGCCTTCTTCCTCGATAATGATCGGCACGTGGTAAGGATCCCAGTGGATGAATTTCTCATTAAGAGCAACATCATCTCCTTCTCCTTTTTCCAACACTGCACCGGTCTCAACCTCATAACGGTCAAGTTCGGCAAGCTTCAGCGCATCCGACCAGTAATCATAATCTTTATTATAAAACCCACCGATAAGTTCAGCCTCTTTACGGGCATTCTCACGGGCGCGCTCTTCTTCCGCCTTGGCTCTGTCCACATCATAAACAATAACGAAACCGTTTTTATTTACAACAATGGTCTGACCTTTTTCGTTTGCGACCGTACGCACGTTTTCCAGCATCACTCTACCCGCGTTACGAGCAGTGATGATCGGCTGTTTGTAGGCCGAGGAAGCGGTTCCGCCAATATGGAATGTTCTCATAGTCAGCTGGGTACCGGGTTCACCAATAGACTGCGCGGCGATGATACCGAGCGCGTCGCCGATTTCGGCAAGTTTATCATTGGCTAGGTTTTTGCCATAACATTTAACACAGACACCGTGGTCGACGTCGCAAGTGAGGACAGAACGTATCAGTACACGGTTGATGCCGCGCTTATCCAGCAGATCACATATCTCCGGGGTGAGCTCCTCACCACCTTTCACAATAAGTCTGCCATCATCAAAGGCGGGATCTTTTATATCCGCAGAGCTGAAACGTCCGATCAAGCGGTTTTTCAAGGGCAATATTTCTTCGTCCCCTTCCACAATGGCGCTTACCCATATACCTTTAACCGTTCCGCAGTCATGAGTGCGGCAGATAATATCCTGCGCCACATCCACCAGCTTACGGGTCATATAACCGGAGTCAGCGGTCTTAAGTGCGGTATCCGCCAGACCTTTACGCGCACCGTGTGTACTAATAAAGTATTCCAGCACGGACAAGCCTTCACGGAAGTTGGAAATAATCGGACGCTCGATAATATCGCCTGACGGTTTTGCCATCAATCCGCGCATACCGGCAAGCTGACGAATCTGATCCTTACTTCCGCGCGCTCCTGAATCAAGCATGGCGTAAACAGGATTTATATTGTTCTCATCTTTGGCTTTTTCCAAAATAGAGAACAACTCGTTCGCCACCTTATTACTGGTCTGAGTCCAGATATCAACGACTTTATTGTGTCTTTCACCTTCAGTGAGAACACCTTTGTCGTACTGACTCATGACCTTGTCGATCTCGGCACGTGCAGTCTCGATCATACCATCTTTGGTCTCCGGGATAACCATGTCGGTAATAGAAATAGAATATCCAGCGATAGTAGCATATTCGTATCCCAGATCCTTGAGATTGTCAAGCAGCTCGACCGTAGCCTGATGTCCTACCAGTTTATAAGAATCACTGATAAGCTGTCCGAGCGACTTCTTCACCGCGACGGCATTGAAAAATCCCAGTCCATCCGCCCATATCTCATTAAAGATACAACGACCGGCGCTGGTTATGATATATTTATTGGTTGAATCACCGTAAATAGTCTTCCTGCCGAAGTCGGGATTAGGAATCCTGACCGCGTCATGAATATCCAGATATCCTGAATCCAAAGCGTAAATTACTTCAAAGTAATCCTTGAAGGATTTTGCTTTACCCTTATGTCTGGGTTCTACGGTAAGGTAATACGACCCCAGGGTAATATCCTGCGTAGGAGAAGTAATCGGCTTACCATCGGCCAGCGAGAAAATATTATTCGGAGCCAGCATCAACAGCTTGGTTTCCATCTGCGCTTCGTTGGACAAAGGCACATGTACAGCCATCTGGTCACCATCGAAGTCCGCGTTATAAGCGGTACATACCAACGGATGAATACGAATGGCGGAACCCTCAATAAGCACCGGGTCAAAAGCCTGAATACTCAAACGATGCAAGGTAGGCGCACGATTGAGCATTACCGGATGCCCCTGAGTAACTTCTTCAAGAATATCCCATACAACCGGCTCTCCACGCTCAATCATCTTTTTGGCGCCGCGCACGGTATGAGCGTGTCCACGTCCTTTCAGATGTCTGATGATGAAAGGTTCAAACAGAACCAGAGCCATCTTCTTGGGAAGTCCGCACTGCCACATTTTAAGTTCCGGGCCGACCACGATGACCGAACGACCGGAATAGTCCACGCGTTTACCAAGCAGGTTCTGACGGAAACGCCCCTGTTTGCCTTTGAGCATATCACTGAGTGATTTGAGCGGACGGTTGCCGGCGCCGGTTACAGCGCGACCATGTCTGCCGTTGTCAAGCAATGCGTCCACGGCCTCCTGAAGCATACGTTTTTCATTGCGGATAATTACTTCCGGAGTACGCAGTTTCAACAGGTTTTTCAAACGATTATTACGGTTGATGACCCTTCTGTAAAGGTCATTCAAGTCAGATGTCGCAAACCTTCCGCCTTCAAGCGGAACCAGCGGACGCAGATCCGGCGGAATTACCGGCAGCACCTTCATAATCATCCATTCAGGACGTGAATTGCTGTTGATAAAACCTTCCACCAGACGCAGACGCTTGGACAACTTCTTGCGGATAGCTTTGTTTTTGGTATTGCCCAAATCGGCTTCAAGCTGAACCTTAAGAGGTTCAAGTTCAAGTTTTTCCAACAGGGTATGTATCGCCGGAGCACCCATGTCGGCTTCAAAAGCATCGCCATAGTCATCACGCGCCTGACGGTATTCCAGTTCCGACAAGGATTGACCTAGCTTCAACGGAGTATCGCCGGGATCGGTTATCGCCCAGTCTTCATAATATACGATGCGCTCCAGGGTTCTGGCAGTCAAATCCAGCATCAGACCGATACGGCTGGGCATGCACTTGAAAAACCAGATATGAGATACCGGTACGGCAAGCTCAATGTGCCCCATGCGTTCGCGTCTGACCTTGGACTGGGTAACTTCCACTCCACAACGGTCACAAACTATACCTTTGTGCTTAACCCGTTTGTACTTACCGCAATTACACTCCCAGTCCCGGGTGGGACCGAAGATCCTTTCGCAGAAAAGACCTCCTTTTTCGGGCTTGAAACTACGATAATTGATCGTTTCCGGGTTTTTAATCTCGCCATGACTCCATGAGCGGATAGTATCGGGAGAAGCTACATTGATCGCCACCGATTCAAAATTTGAAACGGATGACTGACCAAGCAGTTCTCTGTATGCATATGTGTTATCTATCAAGATTCAGTCCTCCTGAATTAAACAGCGTCAGTTCTTTTTACTGTACGAATATCAAGACCCAGACTCTGCATTTCCTTCAACAACACGTTGAACGATTCAGGTCTGCCGGCTTCGAGCATGCTCTGCCCCTTGACGATCGACTCGTAAATCCGCGCACGACCGGAAACATCATCACTCTTGACGGTGAGCATTTCCTGAAGTGTATAAGCCGCGCCATATGCTTCAAGCGCCCATACTTCCATTTCCCCGAAACGCTGTCCGCCATGCTGGGCTTTACCACCCAACGGCTGTTGCGTTACCAGAGAATAAGGTCCTACCGCGCGAGCATGAATCTTGTTCGCGATAAGATGGTCGAGTTTAAGCATATATATATATCCGACCATTACCCGCTGACCGAACCGGTTACCGGTACGTCCATCGAAAAGATCGGTTTTACCATCGTACTCCATACCCCTGTCAGTGGATTTGAAGCCCCAGTCATAATCAAATTCGCCGTCTTCAACAAGCTTCCGGTTGGCTTCTTCCATCAATTCGACAATCTCCTTTTCCGAGATACCATCGAATACCGGCGTCGCCACTTTAATACCCAGAATCTTGGCCGCCCAGCCCAGATGTGTTTCCAGCACCTGTCCGACGTTCATACGGCTCGGTACCCCCAGCGGATTCAGAACAATGTCCACCGGAGTTCCATCGGCCATGAAAGGCATGTCTTCAACCGCGACGATCTTGGACACAATACCCTTGTTACCATGACGACCGGCCATCTTGTCACCCACCTGCAACTTGCGTTTACTGGCGACATAGACCTTAACCTTTTTGATCACGCCAGGATCTGAGCCGTCACCGGCCTCCAGCGTATCAATGGATTCATCACGCATCTCCTCATTATCCTCAAAGCGGGGAACAAAGGTAGTGATTATTTCTGTAAGCGTCGTCTTAAGCGGTCCATCCTCCATACGCCACGAATCATATTTATTCGCCAGCTTCAGAATGGAGCTGCGCGTAACTTTACGATTGGAGGAGATCAATATCGAATCATCTTTAGAAGATGAAGCATCGAAAATCGGAGACGGAAGTTTCTGCCCGAGCATGACGTCGGAAAGTCTGTCGGCAAGCTCTTCGACCATTTCAGAATATTTATTCTTATAAAGGTCTTTAGCATGCTTCACCTGTCTGCGCATTTCAGTCTTGGTCATCGTCTGACGGTTCGGATCTTTGGCATATTCTACACGCACATCCATAACAATGCCGCCCTTGCCACTGCCGACCATCAGACTTGAATCCTTCACGTCTGCAGCTTTTTCACCGAAAATAGCACGCAACAGACGCTCCTCCGGAGCCAGTTCAGTCTCGGATTTCGGAGTAATCTTACCCACAAGAATATCGCCGGGCTTGACTTCCGCGCCAAGACAAATGACGCCGTCCGGACCCAAGTTGCGCAACGCTTCTTCACTTACGTTAGGAATATCACGAGTAATCTCTTCCGGACCAAGCTTGGTGTCTCTGGCAGTTATCTCGAACTCATCGATATGCACACTGGTGTAAACATCATCTTTAACCAATCTCTGACTGATGACGATAGCATCCTCAAAGTTATATCCGCACCAGGGCATAAACGCCACCAGTACATTTTTACCAAGAGCAAGCTCACCATCATTGGTAGCGGCGCCGTCTGCAAGAACATCGCCGACCTTGACTGGAGTGCCTCGATAAACAACCGGACGCTGATTCACACATGTACCGGCATTGCTGCGCATGTACTTGATCAGTTTATATTCAACAGCATTTTCCGGGTCAGCGGTTTCTTTGAGAGACTTGCCGTCGACAGTTACCAGAATATAATCTGAAGAAACCTCAGCGACAATACCCTCTTTCTTAGCCGATACCACCGCTCTGGAGTCAATCGCAATGCGTCTTTCCAGACCGGTACCCACCAATGGTTCCTCGGTGATCATCAAAGGTACAGCCTGACGCTGCATGTTTGATCCCATCAAAGCGCGGTTGGCGTCGTCGTGCTCCAGGAAAGGAACAATACCGGCGGCGGCACTTACCAGCTGCTTTGGAGATACGTCCATATACTGTACCGCACTGGCAGGATGCTCTTCGGACTCACCCTTATATCTGGACATAACCGTAGTTCTGACAAAACGGTTATTTTCATCCAATAACGCATTGGCCTGAGCAATAACAAATTGCTCTTCACGATCCCCGCTGAGGTAATCGATCTGTTCGGTAACCACTCCATCAACCACCCTGCGGTAAGGAGTTTCCAGAAAACCGAACTGATTAATACGGGAATATAAGGACATGGATGAAATCAATCCGATGTTCGGACCTTCCGGGGTCTCGATCGGGCATATACGACCATAATGGGAAGAATGCACGTCGCGAACCTCAAAACCCGCACGGTCACGACTCAATCCACCTGGACCGAGAGCGCTCAAACGGCGCTTATTAGTAAGCTCCGAAAGCGGATTAGTCTGATCCATGAACTGGGAAAGCTGGTTACGAGCAAAGAAATCTCTCACCACTCCAGCAAATGCTTTGGGATTTACCAGCTTGCCGGGAGTTATGTTAGCTTCATCACCATTGAGCAGAGTCATTCTTTCTCTGATCAAACGTTCTGTACGCAACAGGCCGACACGGCAATGGTTCTGAAGCAACTCGCCTACAGTTCTTACACGACGACTGCCGAGATGATCAATATCATCAACCCGACCGCCAGTGTTTCTCATTTCCATAAGCATTCTGGTGGATTCAAGCAGATCCTCTTTCTGGAGCGTCCTCTCGCTAAGCGGGAAGTCCAGTCCGAGCCGTTCGTTGATCTTATGACGACCGACCGCACCCAGATCATAACGTTTGACATCGAAAAACAGACGTTTCAACAACTGTTTGGCATTGGCGACACTGGGAGGATCTCCCGGACGCATACGGCGATAAATCTCCTTAAGCGCCTCTTCCTGAGTGCGCGAAGGATCATGCTGCAAGCAATTGATCAAATAGGTGTCGCCATTGGGCACATGCACCACGTCAATACGTTTTATTCCAGCTTCCTGAAGCAATTTCAGATGTGCTTCATTCAAAGAAGTCAACTCTTCAAGTATAACGATCTCATCGCTATTGACAATATCTTCAACATTATAGAAATCGGAAAGCTGTTCCTGCTTGAGCAGAGACGCCACCGATTCACTGCTGACGGTATGGATAGCCTGAAGCATCTCCTTGTTGGTCTCATAGCCGACCGCACGCAAGAAGGTGCTTATCAGGAACTTTCTCCGTCGCCGTCTGCGATCCAAATAAATATATATAAGATCATTTATATCAAACTGCACTTCCATCCATGACCCTCTATCCGGAATAATCCGGTAAGAGTAGAGAGTACGTCCACTGGTATGCTTGGACTTTTCAAAACAGATTCCTGGAGATCTGTGCAGCTGACTGATGATTACACGTTCAGCTCCGTTGATGACAAAGGTTCCACGTTCGGTCATCAGCGGAATTTCACCAAGATAAACCCGCTCAGGAAATTCTTCCTCTTTATTTTTCAGCCGAAAATCGACATGCAGAGGGGCACTGTAAGTATTGCCATCCTTAATGCAGTCGACAATATCGACCTTGGACTCTCCGACAGTATATCCATCATACTCGAGAACCAGTTGTTTATCGAAACTTTCTATGGGAAAAATTTCGTTGAATACTTCTTCAAGACCCACATTACCCCGACTTACGGGAGTTCCATCTTTCTGAAGGAAAGTATCATAAGATTCGATTTGGACACCGATAAGGTCTGGAATGTCCAAAACCTCTTGCAATTTTCCAAAATTTACACGATCCGGCATTAGTCCACCCTGTTTGGTTTTGTACAAGAGCGACATGGGAAAATCAATTCCCGAACAAAAAACACACTCACCTGAGACGCAAAGAGACGGTGGGAATTGTATACATCAATTCCCACCGTTAAAAACAGTTATAACAGCTGTTTACTTAATTTCAACTGAAGCACCTGCGGCTTCAAGCTGTTCTTTCATTTTCTGGGCTTCTTCTTTAGAAGCACCTTCTTTGACGGCTTTAGGAGCGCCTTCGACCAGGTCTTTGGCTTCTTTCAGACCGAGACCGGTGATTGCACGTACTTCTTTGATGACGCCGACTTTCTTGTCGCCGAAACCGGTAAGAATTACGTCAAATTCAGTTTTTTCCTCTGCTGCTGCAGCGGCTTCGCCACCGGCAGGAGCTGCAACGGCCATAGCCATAGGAGCCGCCGCGGTTACGCCCAGGCGATCTTCGAGAGCTTTGACCAGTTTGGAAAGATCCAGAACAGTCATTTTTTCGATTGTAGATATGATCTGTTCCATTTCCGCAGAAACTTCAACTTTGGTTTCTTCTGACATTTTAAATGCCTCCATGTGTTAAATTAAGTTTAATTATCTTCAAGTTTTTCTTTGTAATTATTAAGTACATTAACAATGCTCGCAACGGAGTTGTTAAGTACGCTGACCAGATTTCTGGCAGGAGCCTGAAGAACGCCAAGCAACTGAGCCTGGAGAGCTTCCTTGGACGGCAACGCCGCGATGGCATCCACATCAGCCGCAGTGAGAACACCGCCTTCAATCATACCCGCCTTGGCGGCGACTTGATTGTGGCTCTTGTTGAAATCTTTTATAACCTTGGCTACCGCACCAGCATCTCCGGTACCGGAGATAAGCGCCGTATCATCAGCGAGGTCGATTCCGGCAAGATCAGAAAGATCATTAAGCTGTGCAGCTTTCAGGATCAATCTGTTTTTCAGCACAATACAACGTGCGTCATGCTTAGCCAGTTCATCACGGAGTACGGTAAAATGCTTTACCGGCAGTCCTTTATATGAGACGAAATAGACAAAAGCGGAGTCTGTCAGCACCTGTCCGATCTCACCGACGAGTTGTTTTTTCTCACTTCTCATTGCATAGCCCTCACGATTTCTTTGATATCGACTTTTACACCCGGGCTCATGGTAGATGAAGCAGTACAGCTTATCATGTAATTGCCTTTGGCAGTAGCAGGTTTAGCTTTAATCAAAGCGTGAACCACTGCATCAAAGTTAGCACTGAGGTCAGCAGTGTCGAAAGTGAGCTTTCCAATAGGCACATGAACGCATGCGCCACGATCAGCTCTATATTCAACACGTCCGGCCTTGGCTTCGGCAACCGCTTTTGCGGTCTGTTCAGTAACAGTACCAGTCTTGGGGTTCGGCATCAGTCCGCGAGGACCGAGCTGACGACCAAGCGGACGAACCTGCTTCATAGCGTCAGGGGTGGCAATCAGCACATCAAAATCAAGCCAGCCGCCTTTGATCTTTTCCACAATTTCTTCCATTCCGACATAATCAGCACCAGCGGCTTTAGCCTCATCGGCTGCGGAGCCGGCAGCGACAACGCATATGGACACCTGTTTACCGGTTCCTTTAGGCAGCGGAATCGCGCCACGGACGTTCTGATCTGACTTACGCGGATCAATACCTAGCTTAAACGCAACTTCAACGGTTTCATTGAATTTAACGTGCGGCATTGATTTCAATACCTCGAACGCCTCAGTGATGGTGTACCTTTTGAGCCGGTCAACTTTTTCCAACTGGGATTTATACAGTTTGCTCTTCTTACTCATCGGCCACCTCGATTCCCATGCTGCGGGCTGTTCCTGCAATAATAAGTCTTGCAGCGTCGTTATCCCTGGCATTCAGGTCTTCTTTCTTGGTCGCGACGATCTCATCGATCTGCGCCCATGTCACTTTACCAACCTTTTCACGTCCGGGCTTAGTAGCACCAGAAGCGAGACCGGCAGCTTTCTTAAGCAGTATAGAAGCCGGTGGTGACTTGGTGACAAATGTGAAAGAACGATCCTGATAAACAGTGATCACGACAGGGATAATCAAGCCGGCCTGAGCCTGCGTAGCAGCATTGAACTGCTTGCAAAATTCCATAATATTCACACCGGCCTGACCCAATGCGGGACCGATCGGAGGAGCCGGGTTAGCCTTTCCGGCGGGAACTTGCAGTCTTATTTCCCCTGTAACTTTCTTTGCCATGTTTTTCTCCTGATTCTCATAAGGTGGTCAGAACCGGCAGGTCTTCCCCCACTTTATGATTACCATAATTATCTATTTAAGTTTCAAGCGTACGATTATGCTTCCTGACGCTCGACCTGCCAAAACTCAAGCTCAACGGGAGTGGAGCGGCCAAAAATAGAAACCATCAGTTTCAATTTTCCGCGTTCCGAATCAATTTCCTGAATAGCACCTTCGAAGTTTTCAAACGCGCCGTCCTTGATTCTGACGTTCTCACCGATTTCAAACATTATTTTAGGTTTAGCTTTTTCATTTTTACCGGAAAGTTGGGCAACCATATCTTCGACTTCGCTTTCCGACAGTGCGATAGGTTTATCATTTCCACCAACGAAGCCGATCACACCCTGGGTATTTTTAACAAAATACCAAATATTCTCATTCATGGAACCATCTTCAAGGTCATAAAGATCCATACGCAACAGGACATAACCAGGAAAGAACTTACGCGTGGTAGTCATTTTCCTACCCTGTCTGACCTCTGACACCTTTTCCGTCGGGATAAAAACTTCGTAAACAGGCAGTTCCTCTTCTTCAAGCTGAAGCTGACGCTCCATACTTTCCTTTACTCTATTTTCCTGACCGGACAGAGTATGGATTACAAACCATTGTCCTTTTTCGGCGTTATCCATCATGACAATCCTTCAATGCTGAGAATTATTTAGTGATTAAACTGATTGAATTTCTGCACAGCAGATCAACTATAAAAACGAAAGAGGCGAGTATAGCAATCGCGACAATCACCAGCAGGGTGGATTCCATGAGCTCTTTTTTTCCGGGCCAGGAACATTTTTTCAGTTCCGCCGCAGACCCGATAAGAAAGCGTTTGACATTTCCAGCGACTTTATTCATTATTCCAGCTGCCTCTTCTTCTTCTTTAAATTATATACAGAATTATCTTTTTATAATTGAAAAACTGGCAGGAGCGGTGAGGCTCGAACTCACGACCTGCGGTTTTGGAGACCGCTGCTCTAGCCAACTGAGCTACACTCCTACACAAATTTAAATATGAAAACGTATATTACTTGGTCTCTCTGTGGAGAGTGTGCTTGCGATCGAACTTGCAAAATTTACTTAATTCAAGTCTGCCCGGAGTGTTACGTTTTTCTTTCATAGTAGTATAATTACGTCTTTTACACTCAGTGCAAGCAAGGGTTATAATCTCACGTGCCATTTTATCACCTGTTTTTTTGCGAAATTATCCCGAACCGTCTTACAGGACGGCCCGGGATAGCAATTTTATTTACAAAGGTAAATCAGCTTTATTGTTATGCAACAATATCAGCTACTCTACCTGAAGCAACGGTACGACCGCCTTCACGGATAGCGAAGCGCAGACCTTTTTCCATCGCGATCGGAGCAATCAGCTCAACAGTGATGGAAGTATTGTCGCCAGGCATAACCATTTCAACACCTTCGGGAAGGTTGATGATACCAGTTACGTCAGTTGTACGGAAGTAGAACTGGGGGCGATAGTTGGTGAAGAACGGAGTATGACGGCCGCCTTCTTCTTTTGACAGCACATAGATCTCAGCGCTGAATTTTGTATGCGGAGTAATGGTACCGGGTTTAGCCAGAACCTGTCCACGCTGTACGTCTTCTTTCTTAATACCACGAAGGAGGCAGCCGACGTTATCACCAGCGCGACCTTCATCCAGCAGCTTACGGAACATTTCAACACCGGTAACGGTAGTTTTTGCGGTAGGTTTGATACCTACGATTTCAACTTCGCCGTTGACCTTGATGACTCCGCGTTCGATACGACCGGTTACAACAGTACCGCGACCTTCGATTGAGAACACGTCTTCAATCGGCATGAGGAAAGGCTGATCTACATCACGAGTAGGTTCAGGAATGTAGCTGTCAACCGCGTCCATCAGTTCGAGGATACATGCGCAATCAGGATTTGCCGGATCTCCGTCAGCTTCAACAGCTTTCAGAGCAGAACCTTTGACAACAGGAATGTCATCGCCGGGGAAATCATATGCGCTGAGCAGTTCACGTACTTCCATTTCGACGAGTTCGAGCAATTCTTCGTCGTCGAGCTGGTCTACTTTATTAAGGAACACGACCAAAGCCGGAACGCCTACCTGACGGGCAAGCAGAACGTGTTCGCGAGTCTGAGCCATCGGACCGTCAGTCGCGGCGATAACGAGGATACCACCGTCCATCTGAGCGGCACCGGTGATCATGTTTTTAACATAGTCAGCGTGTCCCGGGCAGTCAACGTGAGCATAATGACGAGTAGCAGTCTCATACTCAACGTGAGCGGTATTGATAGTGATACCACGCTCTTTTTCTTCTGGCGCGTTGTCAATGTCAGCATAATTTTTTGCTGAGCCGCCGAATTTCTTAGCGAGCGTCATAGTGATAGCAGCGGTAAGAGTAGTCTTACCATGGTCAACGTGACCGATTGTACCGACGTTTACATGCGGCTTGTTTCTTGCAAATGTTTCTTTTGCCATTTTGAGTTCCTCCTGTTGAGGTTGTCGTTTTTATTTTCTATTTGTAAATACTGTTATCCAAATCCATCTTTCAAACACAAAAAAATGGAGCCCACAACCGGACTTGAACCGGTGACCTCTTCCTTACCAAGGAAGTGCTCTACCGACTGAGCTATGTGGGCACCGGAAATACTTCACTAAAGGTAAAAGTTATAAGATAACCCCTAACAACTATAATGCAAACTATTCCGATAAAAAAATGTCGATAGCTTCTTTCTTCTAATGGTGCTCGGGGGGGGAGTCGAACCCCCACGGATTTCTCCACATGGCCCTCAACCATGCGCGTCTGCCAATTCCGCCACCCGAGCGTCGAAAAATCTTGTTTCAGATTTCCCAAAGGTCGAATACATTAAATCAGTATTGGGATAATGCAAATCCATTTACGATTTTTTTTGTATTTTTTTCAAAAATACGCCTAAAAAACGCGACAGGAGGAGACTGACAAAAGTCTCGGTTGCAATATTTTTTCTTTCGTATCGCTTCGCCAGCTCATAAAAAATATTGCGGACATGTCAAACCCTTGACGACCTAAATTCCGCATTTCTGCAACTATGTTTTGTTAAAAAATCCTTTTAATCAATAATATATGGCTTGAATTCACTCAAAACATAGT
>JAFGXT010000063.1 GCA_016936495.1 Victivallales bacterium | reverse complement strand
GGCAATACCGCTTTTGACGAAACCGAGAATCTTTTCGGCGACATCTTCGGGGTTGGAAGTGTCGGACGCTTCTTTAACGTCTTTGCCGTAGATGCCAAAAGCCGGAAGTCCTTTCTGGGTGTGTCCGGCAAGTACCGCCGCCAGATATACCGCGCCCGGGCGTTCGGTTCCGTTGAAGCCCCATACGGCTTTGGGAATGTAGGGATCCATGTCCATGGTTTCCGCGCCATAGCACCAGCAAGGGGTTACGGTGAGAGATACACCAACGCCTTCGGCGGCAAATTTTTCCGCGCAGGCGGCGGCTTCCGCCACGCCGCCGATACAAGTGTCGGCAATGACGCATTCGACCGGCATGCCGTTAGGATATTTCAAATTGGAGCTGATAAATTCCGCCGCAGACGCCGCCAGATTCATCACCTGATCCTCCAGAGATTCTCTTACTCCGTTGCGTCGTCCATCAATAGTCGGGCGGATTCCAACTTTAGGGAGCCTGCCCCGCAGTCTTTCATGCAGAGCCGATACTTTCATGTCGCTGACGTCAGCCATTGTTCTGTCCTCTTGTTTCTGATTGAATAATTATGACCTGAAATTTACGGTCAAAAACATATGTCCATAACATATAATATAAGGAGAATGATTTTAAAATCAATAGCTGTTTATACTGTATATATACGGAGGGCGCAGATACACTATCAAACGAGGATGTTTCCGTTGTTCAAAAATCAAAAAAATGATATTTGGGGCAGGGGGAAAAATTTTTTAAATTTTTTTACTGTATATATTTTTCGTTGGCAGATATTCAGGGGAGAGCGACGGGGCTATCTTCTTCCTGAGGGGTCTCATTGGTCTCCGGGTCGGGGAGGGACAGAACCGTAACCGGAGCTGGATAAGACATCAGTTTGCATATAGTTTTGTTGACTTGCTCCAGGGTCAGGGCATTGAATATCTCATCCTGTTTAAATGGAGAAATAAAGCCATTGCCGTAATATTCGGCAAGACAGCATTGCATCATCATCGCGCCCGGATCTTCAAGTTGTTCCGCCCGGTTATGAGCAAGAGCGGCCTGCGCGGCGTCAAATTCAGCACGAGTCAAACCCGATTCCGCCAGACGGAGGCGTTCGGCGTTCATCAATTCCACCACCTGATTCGCGGCTTCACGGTGGGTTCCCGCGTAAAAAGAGATATAGCCTTTATGGAAGCCCCGGGAGGTAACAACGCCAGTATAATATGCCAGTCCCGCGTCTTCGCGGATTTTTTTGAATATATTGGCGCCTTGTCCGCTCATCGCCGCCTGAAGAATATCAACGGGAAAGCGTGCCGCGTCAAAATTATCGCATCCCGGCACCGCGCTGAAAACGACTGCTTGTTTACGTGGGTTCGGGAGGGTTTGCACGCTTTCTTTTTCGGGGAAGTGCGGCTTTGCCACTTCGTAATCAGTGCAGTCCGACCATGGCAGCGAAGTGATTATAGTTTCAAGTCGGGACAGTGCCGCATCGTCGAAATCTCCGGCTATGCCAAATACCGCCATGTCTGGGCGCAGGCACCGGGTAAAATAAAAGTCTTTTACCTGTTCTATGGTTATTTTTTCGACGATGTCATGGCGTCCGTGCCGTGATGTACTGTATGGGTGATTGCCGTATAGGAGTTTAAGAATAGCGTCTTCAGCGATGCCTTGGGGAGATGCCGCACGGCTTTTCAGTTTTTCCACCGCGATCTTTTTTTCCCGCTTGAACTGTTTTTCCGCAAAAGCTGGTTCCGCCAGTATGGAACTGAAGGCGTCCATCGCCAACATAAGTTTTTTCTTATGACAATTGAATTTCACCGCGAAACTGTTATTGCCTGCGGTTATGTTCAATTCTATGGCGTGCTCGTCCAGCAAGCGCAGCAATTCTGTTTCCGGGTAACTTGCGGTGCCGGCGGTGAGCATTGCCGCCACTAGAGAGCTGATCCCGGCCTGGTCATTGTTCTCGAAGAACGCGCCGCCGGGGATTATCAATCCGACTTCAACCAGCGGCAGAGACGGGTCATAATATTTTATCAATTTCTGTCCACCGGAATACGAGTGCATTTCCGGGAGATTGTGGTTGGCGCAATCAGAGATGTCGCGGATTCCATCGGATGCGGCGTCGATAGCCGCGAACTCTTCGGGGACGATTCTCAGCATGGTGGATTTTTCCGGCTCCAGATATTGCGCGCAAACGCGTTCAAGATCTTCAATACGTACCGCGCGAAGGTCATCGATATATTTATTTACATATGACGGTGAGCCATAAGATAATATAGAGTTTCCGGCGATCTTCACGATGCAGCTGTTACTTCTGAGCGCCCGGATATATTCCGTTTCCAATTGTGATACTTCCCGATCAAGTTCATCCTGATGAAAATCCTTGATCATAGCCAGTTCTTTACGGAGTTCAGTCTCGAGCACGGCGGCGTTTTCCGGTACGCATAGCGCGTTGATCCCGAAAATCCCGCAAAACGAAGGGGTATAAGAAAAGCAGCTGATGCTTAAAGCGTGATTATATTTTATTTTCAGGTTCTGAACCAGGCGTGAACTTTTGCTCTGTCCGAGAATGCCGCTTAGGATGTCCAGTGCCGCTACGTCCGGGTGTCCGCCCGAGGGAATATGCCAGGACATTGATAAGCGTGTCAGCGGATCATTGAATACATAAGTCGCGTCTCTGGTGGATAATTGGTTGGGTTCCTCCGGCAGAAACGGTTCGCGCAAATCGCCCTGATCCCAGGAATCCAGTCGGTCGGAGAGTGCTTTTATCACTTCGCCCGCATCGACCATACCGGAAACGATGAAGAATGTCCGGTCTGGCGAATAACGACGTCGGTGATAATCCAGCATCATATCGCGGTTTACGCTTTCAATCTTGGATTTATAGCCGATTATGGGATGTTTCGCAGGATGAACTGTAAACATCTCATGCCAGACTTTTTCTGACATCACTCGCGAGGGGTTGTCACCGTGCATATCGCGTTCGCGCAAAATAATATTTTTTTCGTCTTTAAATTTGCTTTCAGGAAATAAAGGATTCATCACCATATCAGTGAGGATGTCGATAGCCTTGGCGGTGTGCGCGGCGGGTACTTCTATATAATATACAGTATGCTCCAAGGCGGTGTAGGCGTTCATGTCTCCGCCAAGTGCGTGGATTTCGTCGATAATCTTCTGACCAGGATAGTTGCGGGAGCCATGAAAGAGCATATGTTCCAAAAAGTGGGAAATACCGCAGCCAAGATACGCTTCCTCGTGTATGCTGCCGGTCTTGATCCATGCCTGAACCGTAACCACAGGAGCTCTATGCCGTTCATTGACATATATCTGCAACCCGTTATCGAGGGACATTGAGCGCATGTTTTTTATTCCCAGTCTATCCATATTAATATATTTGTCCCAAAATGCGTCAGATGATAACAGGTACTTTTATCTCACTGACTTTTGTGTTGTCGTAAAATGTTGGGCAAAGGGCGTCTCTGAGCTTGAAATCAATATTAAAATCCTCTATGGAGTCGTTTTCCCCTTGCGCCAGCAACTTTTCTTGAATCATATTGAACACCACCTGTCCAACGTCCTGAGCGGAACGCAAGTTCCACGAATAAAGCACGTCCCAGGCGAGCGGTCCGAATTGCTCCGTGGCGTATGCGCATAATCCGCGAAGCAACTCCTCGGCGTTGACATGCTTTATGCCGGTGTCCCCGTTTTTATTGAATTCCCTGACGGCATGGAGCACTGCGGCATTGACAAACTCATATGCCTCAATGGGATAGCGCTCATCACGCTCCAGTATTCCCTGGGTTTTTACTTGTAAATCATTATCCGCCATCACTGTTCCCGTAACTGGTTCTACAAAATTTTTTAATCTGCAATATCCTTTATATATAAAACTTACTATCAATTTACGGTTAATTCCAGTAAAACTTTAGTTCATTCGTAAACTTTTTACACTATGAGAAGACTGACAAAGCGGAAATTCTCGAATATTAGACATTTGGATTTCTTGACTTATGCTCACTTATCCCATATGTTACAGGGAGGTAAAAATTGCAGTGAAGCGGAATTTTCAGGCGGAAATATTATGGCGATGGTAAAAAAGCTTGTACCTGATCGTGCAAGAAAAAAATTTGAACGGGTGGATTTGGTCAGTAACGTAACTGAATGGATACGTAAGGAAATACTGTCGGGTAAGCTTGCGGTGGGCAGTAAGTTGCCGGCGGAAGGCAAGCTCGCGGAGGAATTTGGCGTATCACGCAATGTATTGCGTGAAGCGATGCGTAATCTGCGGGCGATGGGTCTGATCGAAATATCCCAGGGGCGTGCGCCACGGGTCAAGGCGTCCGATCCGGAAACCGCGGTGATGGCGATGGAATCGATATTGCGGGATTCGGACAATAAACTTTTACATCTTACTGAAGTACGTTATGCCATTGAAGTAGGTATCGTCATTCTGGCATGTAAACGCAGGACCAATGTGGATTTGGACAAACTCAAACAGTGCCTTGAGCAACTCAAGCAGGCGGCTGAACAGGATATTCAAATTGAAAAAGATTATGAATTCCACCGTTTACTTGCCGACGCCACTCGTAATCCGGTGTATACCTATATTTTTGAAGCGTTGTCTGGATTGATAAAACGTTCACAGCAAATAACTTATCCGCATGATGGCTTGTTGCATGCTATTTCCGGTCATTCCGCCATATATAAAGCAGTGGCGGAACAGGACGAAATCGCCGCGGCGGAAGCTATGCGCCGCCACCTTAAAGATGCCGAGGCGGATCTGCTTGCAGGGTAATGCAGTTTCGTCATTGGACTGCGTCCGATGAGGTACACGCGCTAGACAACGTTAAGAATTTTACAGCGCAATGCAAAAAAATGCGTTTCGCATAAATCATAAAAAAAGGACAGAAAAAATGGTTAAAAACGCTTTTGATTCAGAATTGGCGGCAAAAATTCAAGCAAGTGGTATTATTGCCGTACTGGTAATTGACAATGCGGATGACGCGGTACCTTTGGCAAAGACGCTTCTTGCCAATGGAGTCAAAGTAATGGAACTTACTTTAAGAACTCCCGCCGCGGTGGAAGCTTTGCGCCGAATCAAAAAAGAAGTTCCTGAAATGATCGCCGGAGCTGGAACGGTACTCACTCCCGCGCAGGTGGACGAGGTCTTTGAAGCTGGCGCGGCTTTCGCGGTGGCTCCGGGGCTCAATCGTAAAGTCATTGAGCGCGCCAAAGAGTTGGGACTGTCTTTCGCTCCCGGGGTTATGACTCCTTCAGACATTGAAGCCGGACTTGAGCTGGGTTGCACTTTGCAGAAATTTTTCCCGGCGGAGACCACCGGCGGACTTAAGCATCTCTCCGCCATGTCTGCCCCCTATAAGCATCTGGGCGTATCATTCATTCCGCTTGGCGGGCTGAGTGCCGCAAACATGAACACGTATCTGGAAAGCTCTCTGGTAGCCGCTATCGGCGGTTCATGGATAGCCAAACAGGGCGACATCAAATCCAATAATTGGGACGTGATCGGCAAAAACGCCGCGGAAGCCGTCGCCATAGCCAAAAGCATCAAAGGCTGAATCCCGTAAGCAGCTTTACGTTCAACCGGAATTTCGCTGCAACACCAGCGAGATTCCGGAACTTTTCACATCCCCGCCAAACCCAGATCATAGTATCATGGCATCAATCTTACCTTTGATTTTGCTATAGATATATAAACTATGCATCGGAGATGGTTAAGACGCTATCATTTTTCTTCTACCGCAAATTTTCGGAGTTCAACTTTGCTGTTTGAGCCAAGTTTGACGCCAATCAGATATAATTGCAGTTTTGCGACTTTGTCAGAAATTGTGAATTTTTTTAAAAAAGGCGTCCAGTCTTGATTTTCACTGATAACAACGCCTTGGTATGAGATTGTTTTGTCGGAGGCGCCAATTAGTCTAGCGGCAACTTTAAATGCGCCGCTCATATTAGAAGTACATATTTCACCGCTGATGATGAAAGTCTTGTCCGCTGAAGGTTTGAACGGAAACGGCAGGACAAGGTGCTGCCATGAGGCTTTCGCCTCGGGAGCACCGCCGGAGATGCTGATGGTATTATTCAAACTGTTGATAACGCAATATTTACTATTTCCCTGACGCTGTATTTTATCGGCGTTAAAAGTGATGAATTGCTTTTCTCCTGCCTGTAAGCCAGTGACGACCGCAATGAGCATCAGTAGGCTAAGGATTGTCTTGTACATAATAATTGTCTCTTGTTGTTTTATTTTTTTTACTTGAATTTGTGGGGTGCCAATCTTTTGTCGAAAATTATTTTTCTCTTCTATTCCGAACTCTCAGCTTTTTCGTTAAAACCCTGACTTTTTGATACAATTATCTTGTTATAACTCTATCTCCTTGCGCTTGATTAGAACTACTTTATATGCATTAATCGGTATCGACTGACAGCAGTTTTTCCGGATCTGGGGAAGCAAAACCTGACATTCCCTTGCCGGAAATCGAGACAAAAACGTCATCCAAGACTCCTTTGGGGGCCTTATTTATCTTGTATTTCCAAAATCCGGGAATTGGATTTTTAACTGTTTTAGTATCTACGGTCACAGCAACGGTCGAAAGCGTTCCCACGAGTTTGCCATTGGGATCGTAAAGTTCACCTTCAGCGGTTTCGCCTCCAGTCTCAGAGCCAGGATTGCTGGCGGAACTCATTACAATGGAAAAATCTTTAACTTTGTCACCGACGTAAAAATATAATGGAGTAGTTTTTCCAAGAAAATGCAGACCACGACTATGCGCATCTTCTTTTCCTGCAAAAAAAGCATAAGGAACGTCTGAAAAGCTCAAAGCATAGGAGCTGGATTGTGTTTTAATAAACATATGGTATATTTCACCATTGCTGCCGTTGAAGCTGATTTCTTCATTTTTCGCAATAACTCCGGAAATGATTTTCTTTCCGACTGAATTAACTACTAAATAACTTATCATATTACCACGAATGGTCACCCTGTTAAAATCCACTTTAATGACATTGTCATTTTGGGCTTGGATAATTACCTCCACTCCATCACGCAGATAATAGCATTCTAATTTTTCAGTGTTGTTGGATTTAGAGTGCGGACGAACCGCAACGTTGCGGAGCTTTTTGACAACAGAGTCATCTTCGGCGCCAAGTGGGGGCAGATAGAATTTTTCCTGCTTCTCTTTTGAAAATACTTTGAAAGCTTTATTGCTCATATCTAATCGGGAAACATTATCGTTTTTAACAAGACCATAAGCTTTCAGCATATAATACATTACTTTTAAATTATCACCAAGCATTTCAAGTCTCTGTTTTTGACTTCCTTCCACGCTCTTGCCCAAAGCCGCGAAATACAAAGATTCTATTTCATTAAGATTTGCAACATAGACTTTTTTAAGAATGTCAGATGTCAAAGTGTATGATGCGGTATTCCTCATATAATAAGATTTCATACTTGCGTCAATAAGTTCATACATCTTTTTTATATCCGGAGCTCCGGCTCCATAACATTTCGTATAATATTCACCCAGAAACGTATCAACATCAAGATCGGCATTCCACATCATTTTTGCTAAAAGATAGTTATACAGCGCGGCATGCCCCCATTCAGGGTCGCCATAAATATACAATGATTTGACTTTAAAGTTCTTAAGTTCAGGAATCATTTTTTTGAGTTGTTCAACACCAGGGGCAAGCGGCGCGCCATTATTAGGGGAGCTGTGCATGGGAAGGTCATAATAGGCGATATTCTGCGTCATAGAGCTCCAAGTACGCATGATGTGATCCCATTTCTTTTGCACCTCAGGACGAAAATAGGTATAACCGTAGGTAAGGCTTGACGCAACCACAAGAAAAAGGTTGGGCGACAGTGTTATTGATTTATCTTGTGGCGGATAGAGATAGTCCGCATAAATATATCCACACATATACTTGTCAGGATATTTATCGTAAACAATTTTTGCTACGGCATTGTAGTATAGCAGAATTCTTCTGGTATATTTGCCGTTTGCGTCAGCTTCAGGTTCATCTTGAGCCATGCAATCTGGACACTGGCAATATCCGGCTGAATCGGTCGGAGAAAGAGAATAGCCTTTTTTTAATGGATTATTATCAAAGAATTTAATCGCTTCTTGGGCGTGAAAATTAATTGCGCCATGATTTGATGTACAAATTTTATAGCGATCTCCAACCGGCATCATACGTTTTCCGTTGAGCATAGAGAAGTATTCCGGATGTGCATCATAAACGGTATTTGTGAATATTCTCTGCCAGACATGATAATGGATCAGGGACATACGATATGCCTGACTGTTTATTTTTTGACGTAATAACCATTTGTCTATAATTTCACTATGTAGCGTTTTGTCTTTTACAAGATATGGAATATAGCGCCATCTGAAGTCAGGATTTTCTGTTAAAACACTGTCTTTTACTGTAATAGTTGATTTGGGCATATAATATTCGCCTTCTTCTCCCGGCATAAACCAGCGTACTCCGAGATATTTCTCTATAAAAGTATAAACCCCAAACAGAGTCCCTTTGCTGAATCCACATTTAGTGGAAGTTGTTCCATCTTTCGTATCATGCCCGAAAATATAAATGTTGCCATTTTTTACCGCGATAGTATAGCCGTCAGCCTTTATTTTATCCAACTTAAATCCGGCCTGACGCACCAGGCTATTGTATCCCAATGAAATATAATTTCCTTTAGGGATCTCTGATGCAATTTCAATCTCAGCGTTTGAAACTTTTTTAATATAATTTTGAAGTTCTTTGGCCGCGGACAAAACAGATGACGGCACTGTGTTGTCGTGATATATAAGCAAAGACGTCTTTTTATCCTTGACTACGTCAATGGCAAAACAGGAAAAACTGTAACAGCAAGATAAAAATATAGTTAAATATCCGATTGGTTTGTGAAATTTTGACATAAAGCCTCCTATTGTTTGTAAACTGTTAATTTATTAATTTTACCAAGGTTGTGCACTATAATTGTACTTGCCATACCATAATGTCTTTGCTTCAGCAGTGGTGCTGTTATGCGGATGCTGTTTTCCCCATGCAATATCATGATTTTCCGTATGGCCATCAAGCATCAATATATTCACCCTATTAAGATGTCTATATTTAAACGTACGCTCTACCCGGATTGGACTTGGCTCTGAATACAAAACATCAGCGGGAGTGAAGTATATAGAAAATTGCTTATCCGCAAGCAGAAGAGTGCTGGAGGGGGACTTGAAATTGACTATCCTTGGATTTTTTGCGTACACAGGCACCCAGCCTCCGGTAAGTTTAAGAACCAGACGTGAATTTTGTCCATAATTCGTATTGCGATGATCAGTTTTCTCTATTTCAGGCCAATCTGCTTCACATTGAAAAATTGCTTGAGATAAACCATATTCGCTTTTTAGTACATAGTTCCACATATCAGTAACTCTGATACCGGAAACCGGAGGGATATAGCTTGCGTAATCATTCATATATAACATGTATCCATGACCGATCTGTTTTAAGTTACTTGTACATGCGATTGATTTGGCTTTGTCTCTGGCTCTATTCAATGCCGGAAGCAGCATTGAAGCGAGGATAGCTATGATGGCTATCACTACGAGGAGTTCAATGAGTGTAAATATTAACAACTTACATCTTTTTAACTTTTTCATTCTCTTGTTCCTTTTCTATAATGTGGGTTTCTATATTATCCTGCTGATTTACGGTGAATAAACTTCATATTAAGCAATGCTTGCTGCGGAGCTGAAGCAGGAGTATTGATTCTATGGAATAATATTTCCGTAAGTTTTTCCGCGACATCCTGATTCCGTCGGTCAACACTTGCCAGCGGTGGTCTGAGATAAGCCGCCATTTCACTATTATTATATCCTGATACCGCAATATCTTCAGGAATTCTATAGCCAAGTTTATCTAAGTAACTGATAACCGCAGCTGCTCCTTCATCAGTATTGCAGATCAACGCATCAAAAAGAACTTTTCCGGTAAATTTATTTTTTAATGTATCAACAAAAAAATCTCCCCTTAACAAGGACGGATTCGTCTCATCATAATCTTTTTCCACATGGATAATAGAATCTTCAGAACATGTTAGCCCATGTGATTTTATCTGTTCGATAAAAGCACGTTCCCTGGCATTGTCGGTTGTCGTTAAGAAAACCATCCTTTTTCGTCCACTTGCTACAAAATAATCTACAATGTCCCTTATTGATTGTGCCCGGTCAAGAATAAGATTATCAAATTTATCTTCTAATGCCTCAGGAGTAACAACTACAACATTTGAAATTTCATGCAGAAGATTTAAAATTTCTTTATTATCCGCTAATTCTTCATTAAGCTGAACAATAAGACCGTCAACATTACGGCTGCGAAAATCAACGATACATTGCTTGATGATCTTTGGATCGGACAGGCTGTCAGCCACATGACAGGCATAACCTTTGCGCATTAAACGAATTGAAATATTACGTACCAATCCAAGTGAATCATGCGGTCCACCCAGACTCCATAGCAGTCCAATGCTGTTAGTCTTGCCATTTCGCAAACTCTGCGCCATTATATTAGGGCGATAACCCAGCTTAAACGCTGATTTTTTGACCAGCTCACGCTTAGATGAAGACACTTTTCCTTCTGCTGAACTGTTAAGAGCATAAGCCACAGTACTCTTTGATAATCCACAATCACGGGCGACATCCATTATTGTTACATTTTTTCTCATATCAATACCATGTTTTCATTAAAACCGCTAGGAACGTTCCAAGTATATTTTAAAGTATAACATGGAACGTTCCAAATGTCAATCTTATATTTTGATAAATAATAAATTTTTACTATAATCGCATAATGTCTAACTGGAATTTTGCTGCAACACCAGCGAGATTCCGGAATTTTTTATATTCATCATTGTTCAAACACAACCATGCTCTAATATTTCATGGCTCAGGATAGGTTCAGGCGTTTATATTCGCTGGGGGAACTGCCACTTAAACGCTTGAAAAAACGTGAAAAACGGAAGACGTCATCAAACCCCATTTCGACGGCTACTTCGGTGATATTCAGTTTCGAAAACAACAATAGCTTACGCGCGGTCTCAAACCGGTACTGATCGACGAAAACCTTTACCGGAACCCCCAGATAACGCCGGAAAACCCGATTCAGAAATACGGTAGAGCAAGCGCAGTACCCGGCAATTTCTTTCACAGACGGGCATCGGCGCTGCGCATCGCAACTCTCCACAAATTTCCTTACTTTCCGAATCAGCACATTTTCATTGCCGTCACAGGCTCTGGCATAAAAATAAAGGTCGATCACCGCGCCCAACAGATGTTCGATTAGAATTTGTGTTGCCTCCGGCTCCTGATTGCAGGGCATCATCAAAGCTGCTTTTAAGGTGTGATAAAGCAGTTCAGAAGTATGGGTGCGCGGTAAAATTGCTATCGGATAACGTTCTTCCAGCTCCGCCACGGCAAATTTGACAGACCAGGCGTTCTTGCCGTGAAGATAGGAAAAATGATGCAGATTTTGCGGTGGAATCAGCAGAAAATCATTTTCGTCAGGCATATGTTCTACGGTGCCGCAGCGAACTGTAAACCCAGCGTGTTCCGATAACTCCATCTGCCAGTATGGATGTACATGCTCCGTATGGGAACTATTACCGGAATTCGGCTCCTCCACCTGCACCAGCGAGACGGTATATTGTCGGGAATGCACGCGGCGGTTCATGTTATCAAGATGTTGGTTCCAGGCGTCCTCAATCGGCCACGGCATATATTTACCTATGGTTATGATTTTGCTATATAATGCGATAATTTTGCCATTCCTGCAAATGGTTTCAACATCTATATTATTAGCAGTAAACACGGCAAAATCAATCTTTAAAGTAAGAATTGACGCCGTAAAAATGAATTATAAGGTTAAAGTATTATGGATAGAACGAATATCAATTTAAAAACCGGCAGTGTAATTATGGGCGAAGCTTCAGAGACTTTTAACATTTTACTGGCGGGAGATCTGTGCCCGCGTATGCAAGCGGAAAACCCCATCCTCTCCGGCAACAGTGCGACCATGCTCGCCGATGTAATGGATGAACTTTCCGGCAATGACTTGTCGCTGATAAATCTGGAAACCCCGCTGACCGAAGCCGATACCCCTATTATGAAATCCGGACCCAACTTGAAAGTTACTCCCAAATGCATCGAACTGCTCAAAGCCGGAGGCTGGGACGTGGCTGTTTGCGCCAATAATCACATCGGGGACTACGGCCCGGACGTCGTAATGGAAACCCTGGAACGACTGACCACAGCCGATATCGCCGCCGTTGGAGCAGGCGCCAATCGGGAAGCCGCAGAAAAACCGCTCGTAATCAACAAAAAAGGCGTGAAAACAGCAATTCTGGCTTTTGCCGAAAACGAATTCGGGACGGCTGACGACCATACCCCCGGAGCTAACCCGTTGCTGCCGTTACGCAATATATCCCAAATCCGAGCCGCGGCGGCAAACGCGGATATTACGCTGGTTCTGATCCACGGCGGCAACGAGTTCAATCCAATCCCGTCTCCACGAATGACCGAGACTTATCGGGCTTTTGCCGAAGCTGGTGCTTCAGCCGTAATCGCCGGGCATACCCATTGCCCGCAGGGAATCGAAATCTGGAAAGGCGTACCTATCATTTACAGCCTGAGCAACTTCCTTTTCGATACCAGCAGTATTTATCATGGCTATAACTGGTGGTATGGCTACATGGTTCGCCTGGGCTTCACTGCCGGTAAAGCCGTGAAACTGGAAGTGATCCCGCACCACTGCGCTCCTCATGCTGAACAAGTATGCTTGCTCCGGGGGGAGGAACGCGAAAAATTCCTGATCTATCTGGATCACATTTCACGCATCATCGCTGACGACCTTGAGGTGAAAAAATATTTTGACGCGTGGTGTATGAAAAACATCAACGGTTATTTTGCCCGGCTTGGCATACCCTTTCATCCGACGGACTGGAATGATCCGGCGTCGGTGTCGGATTTGATGGCAATGCGCAATATGTTTACTTGTGAAGCTCATAACGAATTAACAACTAGTACTTTGCGTATTTTGGAGGAGCGTCGGGAAACAGAAGCTTCCGCTTATCTCCCCCGATTGCTCCGACTGTGCAACGGGGAAATATAATCGCGGATAGCGTTCACATATGTGAATTTGCCCGATCAGAAAGTTGACAAGAAATGAAAGCGCGATAAATTAAATCAAGCAGGAGCTGTATTTTTGAAATAACGGAGACAAATGAGACGGATAAATAGATGGGCGGTGCGAGCTGCGTTGATTCTACTGATAATAAGCGGAATAGGATTTTGGCAATTCGGCAGATCCATTTGGGTGCCGGTATATTTTAGAATAGTCGGTCGCCGAACTGTAGAGGACGTAATAGGACTTTACGGTTCTAAAGTGGATGCAAAGCTACAGCCCTTATTCGCCAGGGTCGGTGTCCAATATCCCCCTGCTGGACTTACGTTAATTGGCTTAAAAGAGGAAAAGCGTCTGGAAGTATGGGCGCCTGTTCTGGATAAATGGATTTTTATTACGGATTATCCCATTTCGGGTACTAGTGGCAAAACCGGGCCTAAACTGCGTGAGGGGGACGGGCAAGTGCCTGAAGGCATGTACGGAATCACCGGTTTGAATCCCAATAGCAGTTATCACTTATCCTTAAAGATTGATTATCCAAATTCATTTGACCGGGAAAAGGCGAATAAAGAAAAGCGACGCAATCCGGGCGGAAATATTTTTATTCACGGGAAAAACGCTTCAATCGGATGCCTCGCGATGGGCGATGACACCATTGAAGAACTTTTTGTATTGGCGCACAAAGTGGGCTGTTCCAATATTCAGGTGTTAATTGCGCCGATGGATTTGCGCATAAAACCAGCACCGATGATATCTTCGCCCGATTGGGTCGCAGGTTTGCATACCGCTATCAAGAGCCGACTGGCAGATTTTCAGCGAGTAAAGTAATCACCTGTCTACCGGATATACTATTTTATGAATTCAACAGCAAGCTGGCACTGGCTCCAAAATTTCCATTTGCCGTTTTCCTGTTTGAATACGGCGAGCGCATCTGAAATATTGTTATTAAATGCCGGCCCGGAAAGCTTTACAGTCTTTTGCCTGAACCTGGCAACGGCGTAATCCCCGGTCATGCCGATAAATTCAAAATTTAACAAATCGATCTTCAATTTCCAATTGTCATATATCTTTGATATTTGCATTTTTGTCTGCATGTATGCCATACTTTGAGTATGGATTGTTTTCAGAGTTTGTTCCATATTCTGCATGTTAGACGCTTCCAGATTTTCAATGATTGTAGTTTTTACTTCTGCAGCAATCTGTTTCGGCGATTTGGCGGAAAGCGGGAACACCATCATCGCAATCATTAGCATTATTAGATATTTCTTCACAAAAACCCCCTGTAATTATTTTTTGAGAGTGTCGAATTCCTGACAGTCAAGACTTCGCTTCTTTACTTATTATTCTAGCATATTTGATATACTTATCAATAGATGTGCTACGCTTTTTTTTGAGTATTTCTTGCCATCGCGGTATGGTGTTTTATGAAATCGCCCTTGGCGCGGGTATAGGCGTCGCGGTCATGTTCGAATTGTGTTTTGAGGGACAATTTCAGCCGGGCGTATTCCTGCGCTACTGCTGGGTGGGTGCGCAGATAATCACGGAAATAAGGTTCATCCCAGTCTCCTCGATAGCGGACGTGGAGATGAAAAACTCTCGGAGCAAATCCCTGTTCGGTATATCCTTTATTGAACATCATATGCGGTGGCGGATTAGTCGGTTGCGGGGAAAAGCGATAGCCGGTATCGACGAGAAGAGATATAAGTTTTTCAGTATCGCATGCGGCGGATATTTCCATCAGGATATCGACGGTGGGTTTTCCGGGCAGGTCGCTGACCGCGGAACTGCCTATATGGCTGATACGCTCCACCCATTCAGGCGGAAGTACGGACATAATGCAATTTTTTTCCTCCTTATACCATGCCGGGTATTCGGGATTATACTCTTTGATTATTATGGGAAAAAGTTGCCATAATTCTTCGTTTGTCATTTCCGATAGCTTTTTACTCATAATCTTTTCAGTCTTCTTCGAGCATTGCAAATATGTTAGCAAATCCATCACGCAGATCTTCATTGCTCATGGTGTGAAATAAATCGTCGGGAAGGCATTTATCTACGATTTCCTCCGGCAGATATTCCAAAAATGGCGAAGGACGTTGATTCCTGAATTCACCAAAACGCATTCTTTTACCGGTATAGCTAAGAATAAGATTTTGTTGAGCGCGGGTTATCGCCACATAAAAGAGCCGCAATTCTTCATCTACACTGCCATCCTTGACCGCCCGTTCATGAGGGAACAGATTAAATTCCATTCCGGTCAGAAACACATAGGGAAATTCCAGACCCTTGGAGGCATGGACGGTGGATAAGGTTACGGCGTCGGAGTTTTCTTCTTCCTCACGGGTTTTATCGTTGTCATCCAGTAGCGCGTAACTTTCCAGAAAGTTGACCAAAGTAGGTTCTGCGGTGGTTTTCATCTCGAACTCAGCGATGGCGTTGATGAATTCATATACGTTTTCCTGACGTATTTCGGCGTCGCGCTGATCTTTGTATATTTTTAGAAAGCTGTTGATATAATCTATTTCTTTCAGGTAATCGGTAACTTTGCGGGCGAGATTGCCGGGTTCTTCAAATAATGTACGGTATTTACTGGTGATATTGTAAAAATTTCTGGAACTGCTGTTGCCAGCACCGGAAACCTGAGTAAGAAAATGTTCATCACCGATGAGCTCGGTCATGGGTTTACGGGTTTCCGCCTGAAGGGTTTTCAGCGTCTTTATGGCTTTGTCGCCGATACCACGCGCGGGTACGCCGATAATTCTCAGAAAACTCTGGTCTTCACGGGGGTTGGCAATGATCTTAAGATAAGCTGCTGCGTCTTTTATTTCTTTACGGCTGAAAAATTCCTGGCCGCCCACCAGGCGATAGGGGATCCCTGCCTTACGCAGCTCTTGTTCGAGCACGCGCGACATATGATTGGAGCGGTAAAGGATGGCGAAATCTTTGTAGGTACGGTTCATGTCCACAGATATTTCCTGTGCGATCATATCAGCGATAAACTGCGCTTCATCGTTGGCGGACACGGTTTTGACCAGTTTCAGGTTTTCGCCCTCGTCCTTTGCCGACCACAGTTCTTTATCGAAGCGCGATTGATTGTGGGCTATGACTTTATTGGCGGCGGCGAGGATTTTACCGGTGGAACGGTAATTTTGTTCCAATCTGACTTCCTTGACCTTTTTGAATTGGCGGGGAAAGTCAAGGATATTTTCCACCACCGCGCCGCGCCAGCCGTAAATACTCTGATCATCGTCGCCGACTACGCAGAGGTTGCAGCGCTCTCCGGCAAGCATTTCGATCATCCGGAATTGTACGGTGTTGGTGTCCTGATACTCGTCCACCAGAATATAATGGTATTTTTCGCGGTATTTCTCCAGTATGTCGGGGAATTCTCTGAACAGACGGTAGACAAAAAACAGCATGTCGTCAAAATCCAGCATATTCTGGTTTTCAAGTATCTGTTGATAACGTTCGTAGACGTGCGCCATTCTGACATTGTGATCGGTGTCTGCGATGCGGATGGCGTGTTCCGGCGAAACGGTATTGTTTTTACAATCGCCGATATACCATTTAGATTGCTCAACTGGGGTGCTTTCGGTACTGAACCCGAGCTCGCCGATGGCTTGTTTGAGGATTCCTTTCTGGTCACTGTCATCGGCAATGGTGAAGCTGGCAGTGAATCCCAGACGGGATATTTCCCGACGAAGTATCATCGAACAGAATGAATGAAAAGTGCCCACGGTTACTTTTTTTGCGGCTTTTTCATCGACCATGGCGGCGATACGCTCCTTCATTTCCCGGGCGGCTTTATTGGTAAAAGTCATTGCCAGAATATTTTCAGGAGCCACCCCGCATTGCAGCATATAGGCGATACGGAAGGTTATGACCCGGGTTTTACCGGTGCCCGCTCCGGCAAGCACCAGCACGGGGCCTTCGATGGTTTCCGCCGCGCTGCGCTGTTCAGGATTAAGCTGATCCAGAAGGGATTTTGTCATATCAGAACTTCCGCGGATTTAAACGGTTTCAGTGGCGAGATAAAATCCATCCGAACCTGCGACCACCGCTGCCGCGGTAACCGGTTTTTCCAGTTCGGCAAACACGCCGCCGCGTATAATATAGGAACAAGCGGCTTCCGGCGATTCCACGTCAAAATCCTTATCACAATAATGCGAACAGGGTACATTGTGTTCATAGGTGGCAACGTAAAAGGCTATGCCCGGAGTAAGTTCGAATTCTTTTACGGAAATGCCGTCGTGACGGATTATGCCCAGATAGGCGCGATTGTCGCCCCGGGTTACAGTGGCGACGATGCGCGGAGTATTCAGCGAATCTTTTTCATAATCCATAGCCAGCAATCCCAGAGCCAGGGCGTCACGCGGCGGCATACCCATCGCGATCTTTTCGGTGATGGGGTCAGTGTGTGAGCCGTTGCTGACGATAGCCGTATTTCCGGCAATGCGGATACAGTTATAGGCGATATAAGGGTTTTTACTGAGATCGTCTTCAAATCCAGCCCGGGGCATGACCGCCACGGTTTCACCGTTCATACGGGTTTCACGATTGGGGAAGGAGCGGGACGAAACACGATACATGCCTACGGGATCACCGGCTTTATTCATTCCGGCGGCGACTATTCTGCCAACATACATTTATTAAGCTCTCCTGAATTAAAGTGTTATCACAATCCGGGATTCCGGCTGGAATCCCGGATTTAAAAGTTGTTCAGCCGACGATGTCAAGGAGTTCGACTTCAAATATCAGCATCTGATCCGGTCCGATAGACTGACCGGCGCCACGGCTTCCATAAGCCAGACCGGCGGGGATGAACAGACGGTATTTGCTACCGACCTGCATCAGTTGCAATGCTTCAGTCCAGCCGGCGATAACGCCATTGACGGGAAACTGAGCGGGTTCGCCGCGTTGTACGGAGCTGTCAAATACAGAGCCATCGGGCAGAGTACCGGTATAATGTACTTTCACCACGCTTTCGGCGGAAGGTTTTTCACCATCTCCGGTTTCGAGCACCTGATATTGCAGACCGCTGGCGGTTTCGACCACGCCGTCGGCCTTTTTATTGGCGGCAAGGAAATCTTTTTCCTGCTGCTTATTTTTTCCAGCAAGCTCCTGTGCGTGTTTTTCACCCGCCTGCTTGAGCTGCATCTGGAATTTCTGCATCAGTTCAACAAATTCCTGTTGTCCGAGCTGAGGTTTTTCGTCATTGAATATCGCGCTCATCCCGGCTACTGCCGATTCCAGGTCGATTTCGACCGGTAATTTTTTAAAAGATGCGCCGATGTCCATTCCTAGTGCGTAACTGGTTTTTTCCGCTTCGTTTTTGAGCTCTTTCGCCATTGCTTTGTCCTGTTTTTATGTTTTCTAATTTAACGGCGCAAAGCTGAAAAACGCAAGGCACCTGATCGAATAGTAATCTAGACGCAAACACATTGTTTATCAACCGCTATTCCATAAAAAAACACTCCTTCAACCGGATGCTTTGCTAATTTTTGCAATTTCCTCTTTTCCCGCACTTTTGGAAAAAATCTATTTGACTTTTTAATTAGGCACTCCTAATTTATATGCAGACCAAAACATGGAGGCGCCTATGAGCGAATCGACGATAGAAATAAAATCAGTACACGAAATATAACTTAATATCATTAACAGAAATCATAATAAAAGGAAGATAAAAAAATGCAAAAGAAAAATTTCACACT
>JAFGXT010000062.1 GCA_016936495.1 Victivallales bacterium | reverse complement strand
CACTTTGCCAGCTCTGCTGATGGCATCGAAAACGGCGCGATGTTGTATGATTCGCACCAGATGGAGCCGCTATTCCGTTTGCAAATTGGTAAGCCGGGAAGTTCCTTCGCCTTTGAGATTGCCCGCAAAATCGGTTTGCCGGAAGATATTCTTCAGGAAGCCAGCGATAAAATCGGACAGGAGCACATTGACTTTGATAAGCATCTGCGCGACATTGTCCGCGACAAGAGATACTGGGAATCCAAGCGTCAGCGTATCCGGAAGGTAGAACGTCATCTGGATGATATGGCCGGCAAGTACGAAACCGATTTGGAAGAGACCGAACGGATGCGGAAAGAGATTCTGGCGAAAGCCAAACGCGAGGCAGAAGAGATGCTGGCGGGTACCAACCGCATGATTGAGCGCACCATCAGGGAAATAAAAGAAGCCAACGCCGAGAAAGAGCGCACGCGCGAAGTCCGTCGTGAGCTGGACGATTTTCGCGAGGAGGTGGAAAGGAAGGCGACCGACGAAGAAGAGCGGATAGCCCGGAAGATGGAAAAGTTGCGGGAGAAAGAACAGCGTCGTCGTGAAAAATCACCGCGGAAAGAACCTGAAAAGAAAAGTGCCAAACCGGCCAAACCGAAAGCACTAACATTGGAAGTAGGAGCGAAGGTCCGTCTGTCGGGGCAACAGGTTACAGGAGAGGTACTCGAAATTCAGGGTAAAAATGTGGTGGTCGCTTTTGGCGCGTTGCGTTCAACGGTGAAAAGCGATAAACTGGAATTTGTTTCAAACAGTCAGTTGAAGAAGACCGAAGTCCGTAAGAATTCCACCATTGCCCGGATAAACGATGCCATTGCCGATCGAAAAATGACGTTCAAACCGGAAATTGATGTGCGTGGCATGCGGGCCGAAGAGGCGCTGCAAAAAATTCAGGACTTCATCGACGAAGCCATCATGGTGGAAGCTTCTGAACTACATATCCTTCACGGGAAAGGAAACGGAATTCTGCGCGAACTTATCCGCAACTATCTCCGTACTGAGCCAATGGTACGGCATTACCGCGACGAGCATGTGCAACACGGCGGTTCCGGGATAACGGTGGTTGAGCTGGCGTAGTCAATTATTGGTGCTTTATTGATACACTCGTATCCGTATTTTATGGCTGGAGATAATATAATACAGTCCAGTTTATCCTTCATCCCGTATACAGTTTGCATGACTCTTCAGTTGTCTTTATTTCCAAATGTGTTATCATTTTGATCTGAGGAAATAATATGCATTGAGTATTAAAATACTGATCTATGAGTATATAGAATACTCATGTTAAACAGAAATTTTGTTGCTGGTTATTGTAAAATTGCCACACAGTAACCCCTCAGAGCTTGCTATCCTAATGGGAAAGTCCAAAATCCCATTAAAAATCAGTCACATTATCGGTGCTCAGGTTACTAAAAACTGAATTAAAACTTTTTACTATGAAAAAGCAATATGTTATAATTCTGGCCATCGTATCTATGTTTCTGAATTTTAGTTTATCGGTGGATGCTCAGGTTGTTAAAACGAAGCATTCTCTCTATCGGAAGACTGTCAGGCAAAAAACAAAGGAGTTAACGAAAAAAGGATTCTATGCAAAAGGCGCAGGCTCTATTGAGCTTTATGTGATAAAAGCCTTAAATAAGGAGTTTGAACTTGATGAAAACGGAGTTCCTAAAAATACGGTTATCTATAACTCGTCGGTTGATCCCACCTATATAGGAGCGGTAAATAATTGTCGGGCAGCAGCCAGGGCTGCAATAGCCGGTAACATAGAAACACGGGTTGCTGAATTAGTAAAGAGAAGTCTAAATTCCGATCAAATTAGTGCGAAAAGTGCTAATGCAATTAATAAAACTATTACAGCCGGTAAGCAATTAATCGCGGAGAAAGTATCACTGGAAGATCTTTACACATTTTACCGGGAAATAAAGGATGAAAATGATGGTAAAACATTAATAGAGGTTGAATATGCTTCCTGTTACAGCAAGAGACTGGCAATGCAACAGGCAAAAGAGGTCCTGAAAAAGCAAATGCAAAATGAAACAGAAGAATTGCATAAGGATCTGGATCGAATTTTTGATTTAGGACAGGAATAAATATGCCGGTTATACCTCCATATAATGAACAGAAAGCAAGGGAACATTTTATTTTTAGAATGTTCCCTAAAACCTTTTTGTTGCTGTTCGCTATTTTAATATGTGGCGATCTATTTGGGAAGAATCACGAAAAGAGAATAACTGCGACCGAGGAAATTCTAATGAATAATGAATTTGTCAGTATCCGGACTTACCAAGAAATGGCAATGGAACAAGCTATTAATAAAGCTCTTGATCAAGCGTTCGGATCCACTGTAATTGATAATTACGAACATATTAGCGGTACTATTTCGAAAGGTCATCATAGTGTGAATTCTTTTCAGGAATTAAGCAACAATTATATCAATACTTTTCCAAACGGGAGATGGGTGAAATCAGTAAAGGCTCCGTCCTATCAGCAGTATAAAGATGACAAGGGAAATT
>JAFGXT010000061.1 GCA_016936495.1 Victivallales bacterium | reverse complement strand
ATAAATCAACGCTTTCATCTTTACCCACTCCTTCATTTTTACATTTACATTCCACAACACTATATCACATAATTACCTATTAAACAAGCAACATTGGTGGTGATCGCCATTATTGCAATTCTTGCCAGCATGTTGCTGCCAGCGCTGGGTCAGGCACGCGAACGCGCCAGGTCGATCAGTTGCACTAATAATCTCAGACAGATCGGAGTGTCTTTTTTCAATTACAGTGGCAGTTTTGACGGCTACCTGCCTCCCATTTATTATAAAATAGGCGGTAATTATGTCTTTTGGACTGCTTTGCTTACGCTTAACACTGATTTGCCGCCCAAAATGTTCTGGTGCCCCGGCATGACCGGTTCGGATATTGAAGATAACTTTACTCAGACTATGACGGTTGGCTGGACTAAAACTGGAAATAACAGAATGAACTCTTTGTTCCGTTATCCATGTTACGGAATTAACGCCAGATTTGAGTTCAGAGACCCGGATGATAATCGTTTGTCTCTGCCCAAAGCTGAACGTATTCGCTCCGCCAGTCAGACTTCATTAATAATGGACTCCTATGCCAATGATATGCCCACTCGCGGTCGATACTGGGTGCCGAGCACTTTTTCCACCAATGCCACCTGGGGGCAGCCGGATACCCGGCATCTTGGCGCATGTAACGTTCTATATATTGACGGACATGCAGATTCACATCGTATTTCCGGCAATTCCGATCGCCGGACATTTTCTGCCGCACATAACCCTTATTTGTTTGAACCTTTTAAAGATCAGCCCGGCAATTCCTTTTGGAATCCGAGGATTTAAAAAAATAATTACAAGGAACGCATGAAAATAATGAAAACTTATTATAGGCATGTCGTCATAGGAGGCACATATTACGGCTGCGGTCTGGCTGCGGTTGACCCGGAGAATACTCTGGTGGTGGAGCCTTCGATTTTGGTCGGCAGTGATTTCAGTATGAACTTCAATCCAGGAACGCAGTGGGATTATATGCCTTCTCACCCGGACACGTTTCGGTTCAGGAATGAACTCGAACAACGCAATGTTATCAATGACGGTAAAGTGCATCAACCGGCTATGACCCCTGTGTTCAGCAAGTGGTGTCTTGACGCTGGTCTTCACGTGGCGTTGGCTTCCAATGTGCTGGAATACGATGAGCACAGTATGACTCTGTTCGATGCGAACGGACGTCATGAAGTAAGCTTTGACCGTATCACCGACGCCAGACCTGTCCATGGCAAAACCAAAAGGATTACCGCGTCGATTTTTACCGACAGCATACGTTGCGGCGGTGATTACGGAATATTTCAAATTGTCGACGGTTTGTTTGATTCCGAGGCTTTTCTGCTCATAGACATAGCTGACACCACTTCATGGCCCGAGGCACGGCTGACTTTGTTCAATGTCTGGCAGGAACGTCCGGAAAAACTCAGTAGATGCAGTGTCGCAGCTGTCGGCGTGCGCTTTGATTACAACAATTTTTCCAACCCGCTTGTCGCTCTTGATCGCGGGCTGGGCGGAGGAAATAAATAATGCGTTATGATGTGATAGTTGCCGGATTCGGCACCGCCGGAAGCATCGCTGCCGTCGCCGCGGCAAGGCAGGGGATGAAAGTGCTGGTGCTGGAAAAAAATACCTATGGCGGCGGAACGCATACCGGCGGGCATATTTGCGGATATTTTGATGGTGAACCGCATGGGCTTACCCGTGAATTGAATAAGCTTACCAAGGATATGATTCAGGATAGCGGTTATCTGCATCCTGAAGCCCCACAGGAAATCAAAATAATTGTCTATGAACAGGAAATTCTTAAGCATGGCGGTGATATTGCCTACGAAGCTTGTGTCACCGATGTGCTCATGGATGGCAAAGAGTTCAAGGGCGTTGTGTGGTACGATGTGGATGGACGCCATGAGGCTGACGGCGGTATACTTATTGACGGCAGTGCCGACGCTACATTCTGCGCCATGGCTGGTTGTGAACTTGTCCGGGGCAGGGCTTCGGATGGTCTATTCCAGAATTTCACCAATTCCTCGGCATATTTATACCCGGATATGCATGTGTGGACGGCAAATCCCGACGCCGGGCGCATGGATCAGACCGACGCCGAAGAGTTTTCACGTATGATGCTCAAGACTGCTACCGTTCATCTGCGCGATCATTACAGTGATACCCCCGAGCGGCTTATAAAAGCCTGCGATCTGCCCGGTTTGCGCGAGGGGCCGCGTATCGTCCCGGAAACCCTCGTGCGGATGGATGATTTTATTAATGACTCCATGGATCATAGTGAGGTCATAGCTTGGACAAAAGTGTTTTTCGACAATCATTCCAATGATTATGCGCTTGAAGATGAATTGTATCAGGACTGGGTATTTACCGGCATGCACGAAGAACGTGTCTGGTTTGGTCTTCCTCGTGGCGCGATAATTCCTCGTGGCTTCAAAGGCATACTTGTGGCTGGAAGACATTTGGGCGTGGATCATGATATGGGATTCCCCTTGCGTATGAATGGTTTGCTCAGCCGGGCAGGCGAAGCCGCCGGAGTGTTGGCGGCTCTCGCGGTAAAACTAAAAATGGCTCCGCAGGAAGTGCCATATCAGGAGTTGGAAAATATTATTCATACCGGATCAGCGCCGGAAAATATGAATCATCAGATCAGGAATCTGTCTGACGATGAGATTGTAAAAGGTCTTGCGTCACGGCGGCCAGGACGTGCTATATGGTCTGCCATCAACAGAAAACGCCCGGAGCTACTCAAGCAAGTTATGGTAGATAATGCTCCCGGTTCCGACGCCTTTTGTCATGCTGCGATTGCTTTGGCGTTGATGAATGACACATCGGTACTTCCGGCGATTCGACTCATGGCGCAAAATCGTGATCCTGAGGTGTCATTATGTACTCCGCGTCACGGGCATGCCCGCGGGTATGTCGCGGTATATCTGCTCGGACGTTTTCGTGATGTTGAATCAATAGGGTTATTTGAAAATATATTGGCGGAACATGATATGCCACACAAGTTCTATTATCACAGCAACGCGATGATGGCTTTGTTTAAAATCGGTGATGCACATCCGGGGTTGCGTGAGCGCATTGCGAAAATAATACTACCGATAGTGGAAAATTCATCATGGCATCTTGAAGCCAGGTTGGGTAGGGGAATGAAGCGTACCGACCCGCTTTTACGCATTAACGCGGCGATAATACTTAGACGCTGGAATATTCCCAGCCGTATTAGCGCCGTGTTGTCGGAAATGGAACTGGAAGTCAACGAACGCAATCTGGCAAAACACGTCGCATATTGAAAATACAGCTTGCGGCGTCAGGGGAGGTTAACCATTTGTTCTCATGCGGATCCGGACAGCATTTGTCTTTCAATGCCGCCCGGTATTTTATGATGCAGCCGCAGAGGGAGCAGGTGTTGCCGCCATAAAGGCAAGGGCATGACTGGCATATGTCAAGTCGGCGGACGTATTCCGCTTCGTTGACCCAGCGCCCTTGTCCTGGACGGAAGTTTTCCGGCGCTTCATCCCGAAGCGCCGGATGATTGCATGCTTTGCAAAAACTCATACCAGCTTCAGTACGACTACCGAATGTTCCGGCAACACACACTCCACGGTGTTGCCGTCAAGTTTTGCTCCGGTGAATTCTTCAGGTATAAGCGTATCGGGAGACTCAAAGCTGTTATGCGCGTCAAGCGTAGCGGCGGTGAGTATTTCTCCGCTGATGACTTTCTGCTGCTTGTCCATAGGTAATTCTATGCTTACCGCGTGTGTGTTGGCTGGATCACTGTTGGACAAGGATATATTTACGGAGCCATCTTCCGACTGCGAGCACGATGCGGTGATAGCAGGGAATTTTTCCATCCCGTATTTGTACAATGGACTTTCCACGGTGCAGGGGATAAGTTTCGCGTCGTGATGCACTTTGAACATGCGGAACACGTGCCAGGTGGGGGTCTTGATTATCTTTTCACCTTCGGTGAGCAACATTGCCTGAAGTACATTCACCGTCTGCGCGATATTTGTCATTTTGACACGCTCGCAATGCTTGTTGAATATGTTCAGGTGTATCGCCGCCACCAGAGCGTCGCGCAGGGTGTTCTGTTGATATAAAAATCCTGGATTTGTACCGGGCTCGACATTATACCATGTGCCCCATTCGTCTACAATCAGCGCGACTTTGCGTTCCGGGTCATATTTATCCATAATTGCGGAATGGCGGGTAACGAGTTCGTCCATTTTCATGGCGTTGCGTATGGTGGTGAACCATTCTTCCTCGTGGAAGCCGGTGGCTGGGCCTTTATCCCGCCAGTCTCCAGCCCGGGGAACTGAGTAATAGTGTAATGACAGTCCGTCCATAAAACGTCCGGCTTCGCGCATCAGTACTTCAGTCCAGTGATAATCTTCGGTGTTGGGGCCGCAGGCTATCTTGAATAGTTTTTTATCTCCATAGTTGCGGCAGTAGCAGGAATAACGGCGGTATTCGCCGGCGTAATATTCGGCCGTCATGAGTCCACCGCAACCCCAGTTTTCGTTGCCGACGCCAAAGTATTTGACGTTCCAGGCGGAGTCGCGACCGTTCTGTTTGCGTAGTTCGGTCATTGGGCTGATGTTGTCAGAGTTTAGATATTCTACCCATTGAGACATTTCCTGAACTGTACCGCTGCCGACGTTGCCGCATATATACGGTTCACAACCGAGCAGTTCGCAGAGTTCCATGAATTCATGGGTTCCAAAATGATTATTTTCAGTTACACCGCCCCAGTGCGTGTTTATCATAGTGGGACGCTTTTTCGCTGGCCCTAGACCGTCCTGCCAGTGGTATTCATCGGCAAAGCATCCGCCTGGCCAGCGCAGATTGGGTATAGACAGTTCCCGGAGAGCTTCGATAACGTCATTTCTAATGCCATT
>JAFGXT010000060.1 GCA_016936495.1 Victivallales bacterium | reverse complement strand
TCGGCAACGCGGTGGGATTGCTGATGAATCTATTCCCGCCCGAGCATCACGACGGGATAATGGTATACGGAGCAAACTCTTATCTGGCGGTATTCGGCACGATGCTGGGATTTTCAATAATCGTCGCCTGGAGCTCTTTCCGTCTAAGGGAAACCAGAGGACAAAACCTGGCCGACACAACATTTTAACGAATAAGTTGTTATATGAATCATGGCCTCGTTTTACATTAGTTGACCAATGGTATCGGTCATTGGTCTTAGTTTAAATCTGAGACCCGCGTCAGTCTCATTTTTGCTTTTATAATTTATTTCCAGATTACCATTGGAATGGGCGAAACTTTAACTATGCGGATTTAGAAAGTCACATGCCCTTGATATGACTGTCATCTAATCCTGATTTTTAACACTGAAACTAAATATACCATCATTGACCTGTCCGTTAATTTCTAATATTCCCGAACGAGTTGGTATGGATGCGTCAAAACTTTCCAGTTTACCAGGCATAGGATTGATGTTCAATTCTACAGAACCTAAAGTCACTGGTCTTGCCCCGATAATTGATGCATAATAATGATATAGAGGGTGGGCTCCCCAGGCATGACAGTCAGAACGAGTAGGCAGAGGACTTTCGTAGGTAGTTTTAAACCCCATGTCATTTAACAGAAACCAATCTTTATTCAAACGTTCAAAAATGACATTTGCTTGCTTCAATTTATATGCACATTCAAACAAATAATGGGAAAAATAAATTGAAGAACGCGATACAGACTGATTATTCAAAGCATTTTCTAAAAGCATAATTTCTTGATCAGCAGTAAGTTCTCCGCTTAGAATCGCAAAACATTGAGTATGCTCTGAAAATGAATTTTTATCTGTATCATCCGAAAACATAGCATATTCATTAGACCAGAAATGTTTGTTTATGGCAGCAGTCAAGTGTGATATTTTATTTTGATAATGTTTGACCAAGTCATATTCTTCAAACCAATCTTCAAGTTCCACCACTAATTTGAGAGTGTAAACCATCAGCCAATTAAGTGAACCACAAAAGCCATCAGCGGAAACCGGCGGGATGCCATCCTTCCAACCAGGAACCCAATCCATAAAATTCCATCCCATGGGTGTACGAAGTAGACCACTTTTGTCCAGGTGAAAAAGAAAATGGTCTATTGTCATGTGAATGGCTGGCATTAATTCTTTTACAAAAGACCGATCTCCGCGCCACAGTGCAAAATCATAAACCATGGCAACCCAAAGTAAATCAAAACCAGGGATTAACTGGAGTCTTTTTGCAGGATAACGTGATGAGATTCGTCCGTTAAAATCCCGTGAACAGTTTATTATTTTTATTGCCTTACGAGCAAGACGATCATCTTGCGAAAGGGTATACATTACTAACAACTCTAATCTTGCATCACCTACATACATCATTTGTTCATAATAAGGACAGTCCATTAGAGTTTCATGAGCGCACATGTGTAGTGAGTTAACCATAATTGGTGTGATGTCGTTTAATTTTGTGAGGGAAAACTTATATTGCGCATCAACTTTCAACGGATAAGAGGTAGTAATGATATGCAAGCCTTCAAGCATTACGGAATCTTTACTTGTTTCCAGTTTGATCTGAAGGTATCTGCCAGCATGCCACCATAGTCCATCATAACGTTTATGTTTTTTACCATCAAGAATAAAAAGATCGCCTTCTCCGACAAAGTATTTTCCATCAATGATATCACGGTTTCCTTTTTTCCCATATGGCTCCAGACTTTCAAAAAGCGATTCAGCCCAATAGAGTGAAATTTCCGCATCAGCTCCACCGGAAACGGTAATACCGTTATATGCACAAATATAATTATCAAAATCAATGATTGCATAAAATGTGGAATTGGGAGGAACGTTGACGATAGCGCCTCCATTTAATAAGCCACTGGTGTCCTGTGCAAGTTGCTGATCATTGTCTAAAATGCTTATTGTTTTATTTTTAGCGAGTTTGCCTGACACGCATTGAGAGAAAGGGACAAGGCACTTTGACAATACGCTCATCTCCATTGCAGGCAGCGTTGCCGGACAGAGTAATTTAGTGGAATCATCGCATGCAACTATTTTCGTGGCATCGTAGGCGTGGGCGAGTAATATCGGCGACATCCATGCATCTCCATAACCGGATTCAATATCCCAGTCAAGCATATTACCGTTGATTATTGAATCGCAACCTCTTCCCCAGCAAATTTTTGCAGGAATAAAATCATAAGCTTTAAGTACGGCAACCTGCCAATCGGCTATTCCCGTAGACAGATTCAACTCCAAATCCTCTGTGACGACAAGGAATGCCGGGTAAACTCCCAGTTGGGCGAGAGGTCTATGTTCCCCTACTGCCCATACCTTTGCTGTAATTATATTTTTCCCTGCATGTAGTTCAATATCATAACTTTCGAAAAAAAACTGATTTACGGAACCTCTCTCGGGACCGCGTCCTTCTTCTTTTCCGTTAATGAAAAGGATATAACGTTCATCGGCTGAAGTATGTATCCTGATAGAACGCGCCTCTGTTAATTCAATGACCAAACGAAACATCATTACGACAGAATTTTTTTCAACATCAGGAGCAGAAATCCACCTTGCGGGCCATTGCCCCATTGAAAAAATCCGTGTTTCAAGCTTGTTGAATGGTGATGTTTTAATTATTTTCTTCATAAACTGCATTCCTCTTATGAGGTATTGACAAAAACATTTTTATCTAATTAAGGGAAATGGTATAGTTCCATTATTCGATATATAATCTATAATTTTACCACTCATTTACATTCAATAGTCCCCTCTCAAGCCAAGAGAGCGCCCTCCGTCTACAATAAAATTCTGACCACAAATATAATCAGCCGCATCGGTAGCCAGAAATACAGTCATTTCCGCAATATCATTTCCGGTACAAAATCTGGTAGAGCAAGTATAACGTTTGACAAAAGCGGTTTCATCGGCAGGCACTTCTCCTGGTCGAGGAACTTTACCTGGGCTTACACAATTGATATTGATATGTTTGCCGGCTACTTCCATTGCCAGCGTTTGGGTTGCATTTATGACACCAGCTTTGGCAGCTCCATAGTCCATATGGCGGCATACTCCTTTAATTCCGACAAGAGAAGCTATATTAATAATCTTCCCATAATCTGCTTCAATCATGCCTGGCAATACCACATGCATGCAGTGTAAAGTTCCAAACAGGTTAAGTTCGACTACCTGTCGAAACACTTTCCAATTCTGGTCGACAAAAAGTCGTGCATTACTTCTGGCACTAACTCCGGCGTTATTTACCAGAATATCAATCCTGCCAAATTTATTCTTTACCTTGGCTACTGCTGTTTTAACCTGATTATAGTCACAAATGTCTACAAGAAAAGTTTCTATTTTCATATTCTGCTTTGCATATGATTCTTTCTGTTTTTCCATTGCAACAGGGTCAAGATCAAAGACGACAACATTGGCTCCTTCCTCAGTCAGTTTGCTTACAATAGCAGCTCCGATATATCCTGAGCCCCCAGTAACAATCGCGATTTTACCTGTCAATTTCATTTTTTTTCAGCTCCTTTTATAGATTTATAAATTCAGATTCTTAATAAATTTAAGACATTAATTTTTCAAATTTACCGGATAGAGATTCTTATTCCATTCATACAACTGGTTCAGTTTTCGGGTTGAAAAACAAAATAAAAACTGTTCTCCACATGCATCGCAATGTAATATCTCAAGCGATACAGGCATACCCGGCTGCAATTACCAATCTATGGACGTACTTGAATAAATTCTTTGATCTTGCCCGGCTGCGGAAAAAGATAACCGACTTCGCGTGAACCAGAACGGCGAACTTTATACAGCAGTACCATGCGGTTTCTGCCGTCAATGGCGGGAAGGATCCAAGTGTTTCCTTTATTTAACTTTGCGCCATTGAGATACACTTCCGCGGCACTGGTGTTCAATGTGATG
>JAFGXT010000059.1 GCA_016936495.1 Victivallales bacterium | reverse complement strand
CATCACATTGAACACCAGTGCCGCGGAAGTGTATCTCAATGGCGCAAAGTTAAATAAAGGAAACACTTGGATCCTTCCCGCCATTGATGGCAGAAACCGCATGGTACTGCTGTATAAAGTTCGCCGTTCTGGTTCACGCGAAGTAGGTTATCTTTTTCCGCAGCCGGGCAAGATCAAAGAATTTATTCCGGTACGTCCATAGATCGATAATTGCAGCCGGGTATGCCTGTATCGCTTGATATATTACATTGCGATGCATGTGGAGAAATATCTTTAAATTTATTATAAAGGAATAATAAAGATGGCAACTGTATGTGATCATTATAAAACTCTCCTCTCCGATATTTACATCTGGATGATGGGAGGATTTGAAAATACGATTAAGCGCAATTCTGATTTTTTCACCAGACTTGAAATTCTTCCGGCTCGTTCCGGAATTGCGGTCGATCTTGGCGCGGGTTGCGGATTCCAGTCCATACCTCTGGCAAAAACCGGATTTTCAGTCATTGCTATTGATACCGATAATGGCTTGCTTCAAGAATTGAACCGCAATAAAAATACCCTGCCGATAAAAACGGTAAATGATGATCTGTACAAATTTGATCAGTATATAAACAGTAAAGCCGAATTGATAGTGTGTATGACGGACACGATCCTGCATCTTGAATCATGCGAACGGGTGGAAACATTGCTTAAAAAAATTGCGGACAACCTTGAACCGGAAGGCAAATTTATTTTGAGCTTTCGCGATCTGTCTCATGCGTTGACGGAATGCGATCGTTTTATCCCGGTAAAAAGTGATGAAAATACAATTATGACCTGCTTTCTGGAATACGAAACCGAAACCGTAAAAGTTCATGATCTGGTATATCGCAAAAATGGTGGCACATGGGATTTTCACAAGAGTTTCTATCGCAAGCTCAGACTGTCAAATACATGGTTTGAGCAAAAGTTGACAAGCGCCGGTTTTCGCAATGTAAACCTCCAGCTTGAAAACGGAATGACTGTTATCGTTGCCGTAAAATAATAGAATCATAACTGATTTCCGGCAAACAGGAAAAAATACCGTTTAAAACTACTGCCTAATGAGCCGGAAAGTAATTCTTGCGCAAATTCAACGGATGATTTAACGTTGAAAATATTGCATAACGGCATATTGTGTTGTATTTTGTGTCAGAATATAAAAAATCAGGGAACTATTATGAAAAAATTGTTATATAATATGGCGGCGGTGATCGGTCTTGCTTTGGGCTTCGGCTGCGCCGGAGTTGACTCAGATATTAATCATGACCGTTTACAGTATCCGTATCTGGCAACTCCGGAACGGACACGGCAGATAAACGAAGGTGTTCACAAACTGCTGGCGGGGATGACTCAGGAACATGTACGGCAGATTATGGGCGAACCCGATGAGAAAAACTATATGTACTCGGATTACGGTAATGTCGAAGATCGGATGCCTGACGGTTATGTATGGGTGTATGTAATTCAACGTGAACGCCCTTATGGCAGTTTTATCCAACGACGCGAAAAATCAGTAAAATTACGTTTTGACCTAAAGCGTATACTTTCCAGCATAGAGAGAACAGATTTTTAAAAAAAAGCCGGAATTGATATAATTCCGGCTTTTAAATATATTTTTAAATTACCGAGGAAGCCCCTTCGGTGCGTGAAACAGCTACTCTGCCGGAACGGGCGAATTCCACTATTTCAAACTTCTCGATCAGGCTGATAAAATTATCGATCTTGGCGGCTCTACCCTGTATTTCGATACCAAGCTCTCCGTGATTTACCGTTACTACTTGACCTTTAAACAGTTCTGTGAGTTGAATGACTTCCGCTCTTTCCTCTGCGTCTTTGGTCTTGACCTTGATTAGCAGAAGTTCACGTTCCACAAACTCACTGCCGGTAAGATCAGTAACGGAGATGACATCAATAAGTTTCTTCAATTGCTTGTCTATCTGTTCCAGTACCGCGTCATCGCCTTCGGTAACAATGGTCATTTTTGATATGGCCGGGTCATTGGTCTGATTGACCGTCAGGGAACATATATTGTAGCCGCGTCCACTGAATAATCCTGAAATCCTGGAAAGAACTCCGAATTTATTTTGAACCAATACGGAAATAGTGTGCTTTCTTGCGCTCATGTTTTTCTCCGAAATTTTAAAAGGTTAAACCGCCTCAATGGTAATTTGCACTCAAAACCACACTTTTGCAAATTATCTTAAGATACATCGGCAAAAAATAATGAAGCATTGGTAAATGGAGAAACAAATTTCAGGTTGGGAAGTTGTATTCCGTGTCATCGGGGCATAGATTGTTTAATCCGGCAAAAGGAAAGGGGGGTGCTTTATGTGGCTTTTCAGATTCAGATTCAGATTCAGATATATGATATTTTTATCGTGTTGTTCGTAGCTATGTTGTTTGTCAATATCCAATATCTGGGGAATCCTCCATATTGTGATGATATAACCGGATTGCATAATCAGGCTTTATGGATTGCCGCAAATTATAATCATTGATATTCAATTTGATATTTTCGTTAAATACGCTTTCGGCGGTTTTAAATGAACGATAGGTGTGATCTCCGGGCATTAAACCGTAATGGCTTTGACATATGCCACTGCCTGGTTTCATCACGCCCCAACCCCAATCGGTTGCGCTTTCATTGGCGACGCCCCAGCTGTGAATACGGTCTTTGTAATACAACGCGATCTTGAAGAAGCGCGCAAAATACCCGGAACTTTACCGTAATTTAATCGTCCGGGTTTGGAACTGGAGCGGTTGTTTCGTGGAACTGACCCCCAGGTACCAGCAGCACATAATAAACCGTAACGCCTATCGCTTATAATTTCATTGTTTAAGCTAAATTTAATAGTTTTAAGGAGAAATTATTAACATTTATAACAATACATTCCACTTTTTAATCTTTGTGGCTCGAGCCCCGGTAATTTATAATCTGCAATTGCATTTTCAGGTACAGTTATTTTAAATTCTATCTTATTCTCTGAATGTTTCCATTCTGAAACATAACCACGGTATTCCGCCTTGAAGTAATTCAAATCATCAATGGGGACAGGAGCGATTTCCATTCTGTCACAGCCGGGATTGTCAATAGATGGTTTAAATCCACCTGCATAGCAGTATAGCCATGCACTAATATCACCTTTGAAAATATGATTATTGGATCCTCTGCTATTCCAATATTCCCATAAAGTGGTCGCCCCCTGCTTTAACCAATATGCCCATCCAGGGTATTCTTCCTGGACAAACATCCTGAATGCGGTGTTAATATGCGAATAGTCAGCCAACACACGCGGTACATACTTCGCCCCCAATATACCAAAATCTACCTTGTAATCATTTTTGATCACCATATCTGCAAGTATATCAGCTGTTTTTTGAGGAGAAACAGCCAGGTCGTGATATAATGCCGCAGCCAGTTCCGTCATGCTGCCACCTGCGTATATTCCCTCACCTTTATAATACTTTTTATTGAAAGCATCTTTTATACATTCCGCAAGTTGCTTGTAATAAGTAAAATCATCATCCAGGTTCAGAATTGCGGCAAACCTGCTCATCATAACTGCATTTGAATAATAGAAGGCCGACGAATTTATAGGCATCTCCATGTCCGGTTTTCCACCGGTAACAGAACAAAAATCCCCAAGTCCAAAATCAATTAGATATCCAGTTGCCATGGAATCACAAAAATCCATATATCTCTGCATATTTCCATATAGCCTTTTAATCAAACCGCATTCACCTGTATGGACATAGATCAAAGCGGGAATCACAATCAACGCGCTGTCCCACGCCGGACCATATCCCCAATTGTAGCCCCATCCGCTTGTTGGCGCTTTTGCCATGATTTGACCACTAGGGCGCTGGGTATCTGCAAGTGTCACCAGCCAGTCGGAATATGCATTAGAGGAATCAAAATTGAATAATCCTGTCTCTGCCGCAAGCAAAGCATCTCCAGTCCATCCCTGCTTTTCCCGGTGCGGACAATCAATCGGGAAGCCGACAAAGTTTGACCTGAAAGACCAGTATGTACATTTCTGCAGACTATTAATTATACTGCTTGAAGTATCTATTTTACCGATACTATCAAATCCCGTTCCCACAGCACATGCTTCAAGGGAAATAATTTCAGCATTTCCATTTAATTCAATTTCCACGTAACGGAAACCATGGTAAGTAAATCTAGGCTGCCAGCACTCAATACCTTCTCCTTTAAGGGTATATTTGTCTGTCTGAAATTCACCCGTTTCCACAAAACAACCAATTTCATCACGGTTGATTTTTTCTGATTCATCCAACTTTTCTGAATACCGTATTATTACTTCTGCTCCTCTGCTTCCTTTTACTTTGATTTTGACCCAACCAGCAAGGTTTTGTCCCGAATCATAAACATTTCCGGGTAATGGCTTCATCTTAAATGTTTCAAAAACCACACAAGGTTCATGCTTTTCTTCACATAACTCCCCGCCCGGTCCATGAATACGCATGGCCTTTTTCCAGCCATCACAATCGATAAAACCGGGTTGGCTCCAATCATCCCCGAACTCCATCCCCGCATCATAGAACTCTCCGTTTCTAATTGAATCATACCGGATGGGGCCATCTCCGTGTACCTGCCAGCTTTCATCAGTATAAACAACACATTTATCATTCGAGTTTACCTGCAATATAAATTTGGGATAATCACGCCATGAAGCCTTGTCAATTACCCATGGTCCAAGTGTCCCGCTGTTATAAAACGAGTTACCTAGAACTACTCCTACAACATTTCTCCCTTCCTGTAAATAATCCCCCACCGGGAAACGGTTGAAATATATCCTTTTATCATAGATCGTCGGAGTAGGAGCCAATACCTGTGTCCCTAGTTTTCTACCGTTTATATATACTTCATAGTACCCCGCGGCAGCTACAACAAGTTCCGGCTTAATATCACTTTTTTCATAGTTAAATTCTTTCCTGAAAAAAGGAGCAGGCAGTTCCCTTTGGAAACTATAGGTCAAAACCCTGCCGGGACACCCGATCCATGATGCATTATTGAATTCATTTACCTGAGATATTTTTTTATAATGATGCATTTGTCATAGGTTGTTGTTTATATTTTTATTTAGACGGTAATCATACATCTTTTCCGAAATCCTGCGGTTTTCATCCGCAAAGCTCTGATATGGTGTATCTACGCAGTCAAGGAACCCGAAACAATAATTCTCTGAATCCATCCCCCGGGCCGTTATCGGTTGATCCCACAGGGCAAAGTGATGAATTCCAACTATTTGCGGATTATTCAATAAGCCCTCGAATCTGCGCCTTTGTGCTTCTTCCCTTGAGTTTGGGGAATCGCCGGCATTGCATAAAGTAGCAAACATACCACGGGCAAGGTGCCCGACAGTAGTTTCAGTAATTATATATGGTTTATCTCCAAGACCGGCCGGTGCAAAACGGTCAAAGCTTGGAAGATAAAGATTATAACTTGCAACATCAAAGTATTTTGAAGCAGCTTCTCCGATAAACGGTAAATAAGATTCATAAACAGTAAAACGATGTCCCAGGAAAAGTGTATTGGGAGAATTCTTTTTCACACCATCACGGCAAAGTCTGAAAAGGCGATGAATATATGCTTTTGAAAACGCATAAAAATCACTCTTTGACTTATTTGTATCAGGTAACTCTTTTGAATTGAGAACAACATCCCAATCTGAGTATTCACTTCCCCATGTTTTATTCAACTCTTCAACTGTTTTATACTTATTCTTTAATTGACGTATCAACTCTTTTTTAGCCGGTCTTTCCGCAGGCAAAACAAAAGTCTTTTCTGCCACAAGAGTCTCTGTCCTGATCGGGGATTCGTTACCGATAAATACTCCAATACACCAGGGATCATTAACAGAATAGCTCTTATCTTTGTTCCAACCGGACTTCAGGAATGGAGTCTTAACCCACTGCTCGAATTCTTTTGAATATATATCCGGCAGGTTGCCTGCTATAAACGGGCAGCAGGTAAACGGGAACTGCCACTCAATCACATACGGATGCTTACGTTTCTGAATAATATTTTTATTGCTCCAGTTACCAATAGTATTGATTCCCCAGGAATCAAACCGACGGTTCATCATATCATAAAACTTATTCAGGTCATTACCATATTTGATTTTTATATTATCCAGATTGAATCCAATAATATTTTTCGAGATACGGCAGTCGTTGGAAAAACAGCGTTTTTTCGCTGCCGTTACTTTGGTAACTCCACCATTTGTGACTGCATTGATTCCATTTGAAAAGAAAAGCTTGCCTTCAGGATCAACAAGATACCATTTGCCTTTATATTTTTCTGTCCTGAAAAATCCCGTTGCTTTCAGTTGCGGACCATTCTCCCATCCGCCATATTTATTCCAACAGGCAATACGTTTCTTTAATATTGCGTTCTCCTCTTTTAACCTGTCAGTAAAGTCTGAATTGTTTTTAACTTTTTCCGACCAGTTGGAATGAATATATTGACCATATCGGTCAACAAAAGGGAAAAAGGCCTCTTCTGATTTTGTGGCGGGATTTCTTACATAATTGCCGGTAACATGGATTCTTGAAAGACGGATTTTATTGTCAGGCACTCCCGGGCGACAGATTTGGATACTGCTGATTTGTGAGGTGTCAACGTTCATTGTCCCTTCTAAACCATTCGGCACCCCGTAGGTCCTGAAGCCTAATCCGAATTTACCTTCATGTTTCAATCTATATGATATAGTTCTTTTTTCTCCAGGCCTTAAAATCGCATAACCAAGAGTTCCACTCCATTTGCTGTTAAGCCTGAACAAGAGCCCGCACTGGCGATCCTTATTAAGGTTTTCAACAGTAAAATGGAGAGATTTATATTTTGACATGTCCCACGAACCACCCATTTCCGGATATACAGATATACCACGTGTTAAAGGAATCTCGCGGTCAGCATACGGCGGAGACTGCTTCAATGCAAAAGTTATTATCGCTGCATTATTTCCGTCCGGTTTATGACTTATCCACCCGGAAGCCGACAGATCAGTACTCATATTACGGTTGTTCCATAAAATATCAGCCGAGTCAGCAGAAATAGTCTTTACTGAAGAGGCTCCACCTGAAATTCCCAATGGGGAGTAT
>JAFGXT010000058.1 GCA_016936495.1 Victivallales bacterium | reverse complement strand
TCAATGCCCAACTGTTTGACCGTGCGGTCGATATAAGCGGAAAAGTTAGTTTCCAGTTCATTCTGAGTATAACCGAGCATGGTTGCGTAATCGGCACGCATGGAGATATCAGTCAGGTTGTTGAGTTTTGAAAATACCGACACCTTGGAAAACTTACTGACTCCGGTGAGCATTACGAAACGTTGGTACGGCTCCGTAGCTTTGATCACGGAATAAAAATCTTCCATTTCACGACGGAGCTCTTCGATATGAGGTACGAGGATATTATCCAGAATAGGCTTGTCGTATTCATCGATTAAAATCACAACTTTTCCTAGTGGTTGAAGCAGACGTATCAATTCTGAAAGTTTGCCCGCCGCAGTATCCGAAGACAAGCTGATTTTATAAGTATCAGCAATTTGATCTATAGCCTGGCATAATGCCGATTCAAGCCCATGTACGGACTTTGCTGGAATCTCGCCAAAGTCCAAATGGATAACCGGATATTCTTTCCAGTCGTAAGGTTTTGATTCCAGTGCCAATCCCTTAAACAAATCTTTTTTGCCCTGAAACACTGCCTTGAGAGTGGACAGAGTCAGCGATTTACCGAAGCGGCGCGGGCGGGCAAGAAAAAACGTACCATAGGGTTGCTCCAATAATTGCCAGATGTATTCGGTCTTATCGACATACAGACAATCACTGGTTATTAATTTTTCAAATGTGTATACGCTGGAGGTCAACTTTTTCATATATAAACTCAAATAATTCAATCACTTAACTTAATGTTGAATATAAATGTTTAATGAGACCATTTCAAGTTATGAAGGGGAGATATGAGGAATAATGCAAAGGAAAAACGTGATGGCATAGACTTTTTTACGTATCATCTCCTTGGGATGATTTATTCAACTGCTGATTTTTTCTCAATGCCGTTGAGGGATTTAAATAGTGTTGAGAGTAGTTTGCGGATTACCGGATCGTTGATCATTTTGTTGGCGGTTTCGAGACTGATCTTCCGGCGTTGACGTTGATCGCGTTCCGGCCAGTCTTCGAGTATTTCCGTGACTTTCATGGGATAAAGGGTTACTTTGTAACGGGATGAAAATTTTTTAAAACTGTATTTACCGATCGGCTTGTCGTGTATTGTTCCTTTTAGTCCGGCTTCCTCGTATGCCTCCTGAGCGGCAGCTTCAAGTTCGCTATGTCCCGTGTCGATATGTCCCTTGGGAAATATCCAGTAGGAAGGATCACTTTTGGAGCTTATCATTATGGTGGTGAAACTTCCGTCTTTCTCAATATAAGGTATCACGCCTGCTTGCGCGATGCTTTTTTTGCACGCCATAGTTCTTGCGTCCTTTCAGGTTACAGCGTTAAAAAAGGCGGCATGAATTAATCCATACCGCCTTTAATCAATAAGAATCTTAACGATTCATCATATCTTTGAACTGGGCGAACAAGTGTTGGGGGTCATGAGGCCCCGGAGCGGCTTCCGGATGGTATTGCACCGCGAACATTGGTTCGGTTTTGTGCTTGACGCCTTCGACGGTGTTGTCGTTCAGGTTGATATGGGTTACCTCCAGGCACGAGGGCAGGGAGTCTATATCTACGCCGAAGTTGTGATTTTGAGAAGTGATGTCAACGGAACGGTCATTAAGGTTCATGACCGGATGGTTGCAGCCGTGATGCCCGAATTTGAGCTTGTATGTTCTAGCTCCACATGCCAGTGACAATAGCTGGTGCCCCAGGCATATGCCCATTAGCGGAACTTTTCCGAGTAGTTCTTTGCCTGCCTGAATAGCGTATGATACCGCTGCCGGGTCAGCCGGGCCGTTGGACATGAACACGCCGTCTGGCTTGTATTTCAGTACTTCCGCCGCCGGAGTAGTTGCTGGAACTACCTGTACATTCATACCTGAAAGTCTCAGATTGCGGAGGATGTTCCATTTTATGCCGAAGTCATAAGCCACGATATTGTATTTCGCTTCCGGTAATTCTCCGGTTATTCCCCAGGAAATGGTTTTGCTGCCGTCTTCGTCCCAGAGAAAAGGCTCAGTGCAAGATACCTTGGAGGCATAATCTTGTCCTTCCAATCCGCTCCAGGCACGTGCTTTTGCCACGCACTCTTCCTGGCTTAAAGCCTCGGGCGAGCAGTGAATAAAGCCTTTGAGTGAGCCGGAATTGCGCAGTTTCAGCGTCAGTTCTCTAGTATTAACTCCGGCGATGGCGGGGATGCCCGCCTGCTTCAGTGCTTCGGCCAGTGATTGCTCTGAACGCCAGTTGCTGTCCCGGTTCAGGTTGTTGATTATGAATCCGTTGGCAAAAAACTGTCTGGATTCCATATCAGCGGCGTTGATGCCGGTACTGCCGATTTCAGTATAAGTCATAGTTACCAATTGTCCGGCATAGGATGGATCGCTAAGGATTTCCTGGTAGCCGGTCATGCCGGTATTGAATACAACTTCTCCTACAGAATCAACAGGTGCTCCGACGGAATAACCACGAAAAACGGTACCGTCTTCAAGGGCTATATACGCTTGCTTGTCTCTTTGCTCTTTCCAGTTGTAGCAATGTTTCATTAAATGTCTCACCTGTATTTTTTTTTGTTCGATTTTCGCTCTCAATGCGCACACAAATCGGCTTAATATAACCATTTTTCAGAAAATAGATAATGAAGTACAGAAAAAATCTTTGATTTTTTTCGCGTTCAACGCATCATTCTGCTGAAATATTATTCTTTTGCCGAAATAACAATTGACTTGTTCCATTGTATGCGGCTCCTGCCGCCGGAAACCGTTTTGTTTTCCAGGCAAAATTCTATAAGATCGCCGAAGCTGCTCAGCATTACCAGTTTTCTGCCCGGTAGGAAGTCCATGAATACGATACGTCCACGGTTTTTGGGTCTGAGTTTGCTGGGGGATACACCTTTTTGTGGAATAAGTTCGGGCATATGGTAGTGCATCAGCGTGGAGCGCTCTATCATTTGGATGAACAATGTTTTTTCCAGCGGGTCGTAGAGGCTCATGCCGTTTGAGGAACCGGAGAGCTCATTTCTGCGGATGCCGTCAAAAAGAATAGGGTTGCGTCCTTGTGCGCATACTAATATAAGGTCATTGCAGCCAGCGAAGGTTACCGAGTCAGGAATAAATCCGTCAGGTAAGGGCAGGGTGTGAGTGATGACGTCGTTAAGAGAATCGTAAATTTTGACTTTTCCGGTCTCAGCGATGGCGACAGTGCGCTGATCTTCGGCTATGGCGTAGTGTATTTTGCTTGGCGCTGATTTTATTTTGCCATTATAAACGAGTCCATTGCGATTATCGTAACGATAAATATCCGTAGCATTATCCGGTTTGATGAGGAAGTATCTTCCGGTGGCGATCATGTTTCCGTGTCCTTCCTGAGGCGCCAGCAGGGCGCGTGGTTTTTCTGCCCCGCTGAGGTCTACGTCATAAAGCCGATCTTCTTTCTGTTCCAACACTTGTTGACGGCGCATATATGCGATTGCTCTGGTGCTGTCGGGGATAAAGCATAGATCAATGAGTTCTTCTTCGGGGAAATCAATGATTCTGACGGTTCGCCAGTTGAAGGTATTGATAAGTACAAGTCTGGAACCACGCGGTCCGGCGCCGCTGCCGGTGTTTTCTATTATTGCGACGATGCTTTTGTCGTGGCTGCATGCCGCTTTAGGCAACCATACGCCGTTGGTTCTGAAGTATTGCCACTTTGGTTCCCAAAAGTAGCTGTGAGTCCGGTCGGCGATGGCGTAGGCTAGTGAGTCAGTCTTTGTGTTGGTCAGATTTTTTCCGGCGTCTCTGGTACTGATGATTACATTGTCGGCCTTGTCCTCGACTTTGGGACGTTCGACAATTGCTGTGTCGCTGACTATTCTAAGTTTGTTGAAGTCGTCATTTGCCCAGACAGGGAGGGCTGTTATCAATATCCCCAGAAAAAGTAATATCAATCTAGTCATTATTTTCTCCCGCGTCGTCTTTATCGCCTTTATAGAATATGATTATATCAATGAAGCTCCATAGCCATAACAGCATGAGCAGGAAGACAAATTGGAAGAATCCCGCCAGGTCGATCTTCTCCATCTGTCCCGCGCCATCATTGAGCATGAGCGAGTAATTGCGTAGCATCGGACCGATTATTCTGGACGCGGCAAGAACAAACAGCACCAGTGCGCCGCCGCATTGCAATATGCCCCGCCACCACCATTTGAGTGCCAGCTGGGGTATGCCCGGCGCGAACAGGCACATACTCAGGTATTTTATTTTTTTGATGCGTCTGTGCAATTGAACCCTTGTTTTTGCGTTAGTATATAAGCTAATCCGGATTTAGCGATAAGCCAAGTCGTACCGCAAAAAAAATAAAGAAAAAACGGGAAGCATCAACTTGCTTTAAGGAGCCTCAGGGGCTGTTTCTTTCATTGGTGCCAGCCGGATAACATCTCCGGTACTGGCATTGAAAAAAGTTCCAGACATGGAAATCTCCTGACCATTGACAAATACTTTATAGGTTCCGTTGAGAGCCAGCGTTACTTTTCCAGCTCCTGAAATGGTATCGGGATTTTTTAAATCCAGGCGGTATTCGTTATTTTTCAGTTCGGTCAGAGTGGAATTTTCTGCTCGTTCCCGATAGCTGGAGGTTTCAGCCATTGTGTCTATATATAATCGGTCGCTGTGTTTAGTGAAATCGGCAATGATGTTTTCAAAAAATTCCAGGTTGCGGAGCGGGCTCCATCCCCCAGTCCCTTCCGCTACTCCATGGATCATCAGAATAGTGTAATTGCCTTTTTTAAGTATTTTGTCAAGCTTTTTTGCGTGACTTTTTTCGTCGTCTTTGGAATAATAGCCCGTTTCAAATACGCGTGGCAACATTCCGTTTTCCTTTGTGAGTTTGACCGCTTCGCGAGGACGCGAGTTACCGGCAAATGCCAACGTCCGAATTGTAATGCCATGGTCTTCGAATATTTTTTTAGGAGCAATCAACTCAAAGAGCATAAGGTCATGGTTCTTTTTCTGTATTTGTTGTATTTTGATTTTATCAATTTCAGGATTAAGGCCTTTGGTGTTTATCAGGGTTTTCCCCAAGTGGGCGTGAGTCATGGCGTGATTGCCGATCTCCATACCTCGCTTTTGCATGTCCTGAACTTGTTCCCAGGTTATTCTTCCGGGTTTACCAATGTTATTGATTGTTACAAAAAAGGTGGCTTTTATACCATGTTTTTCCAGTACCGGCACGGCTATGTCATAATGGGATTTAATTCCATCGTCAAAGGTTATCGCCAGCATTGCGTCTTTTCCATCGGGTACCGGCATTATGTTCAGCGGAGATCCTTGTAGTGAGATTGATAGAACCGCAAGCAAAACAAAAGTGATATATTTCATGGATGTCTTATTTTTATGAAATTATAATGTTGTTATTTGTCTTTTACGAATTCGGCATAATATATCACCGGACTGTCTTTTTTGCCGTAGAACAGTTGTTGTTCGGGTTGAGGTTCACTGGGAGTTATCAGGTCAAAACCTCTGGCGCTGCAATTTTTTACCAGTGATACAAGTTGAATTTTTGACAAATCGGCTATGAATCTGATGGATTTGCCGCTGTCGGTGATGCTTACTTTTGAGGGCGGGATGTTGAGTCCCAGCAATATGTCGCCGAGAGCCCGGTTTACTTCCTGTAAGTCTTTGGCCACCCATACCTGATGTACTTGCGCGCCGATCCTGACCGCCTGCTGGTTGTCGCCAGCCTGCTCGGTGTTGGTGAATACCGGGAGCGGACTTTCGCCATAGCTGGCTCTGGTAAGTTGATGCAGTGGCACTCCGCCGCCGGGGGCATAAGCCGTATTACTGGTATAGTATGGATAGTGATGAGTGCTCGGCGCTGGTTTCGCATGGGGGGCGGTGGCGTCTGAGCCACTGGCAATCCGGGAAGATGTAACGTCGAATTGTTCGTTCATCATATATACCGCCAAGGCTCCGCATATGGTGATCATTGCGGCAACGCGCAGGAGTCTGTACCACGGAAAGCTTATAGTCTTGTGTATTGGCGTCTGAGCCAGTTGTGCCTTGATCCTGTCAGTCAGTCCTTCAGGAACAGTACAGGCGAAATCCTGTTTGATTTTAGCGTCGAGCAGTTTCAGCGAATCCAATACCCGGGTGCATTCAGGACATTTACGGATGTGCTCCGCCAATGGAGAATCCATATTGATTTCCCGGTCGTAGTATGCACTTATATCCTCAAAAGAGGGGCATGTATGATTGGATTTGTTCATCTTTGCGTTTTCGCTCTTACTTTAAGTTAAAATCTTTCTTAACATCTCACGTCCGCGTGCTATTCGTGACTTCACCGTACCGATTTTGCATTCCAGCGCTTCGGCTATTTTTTCATAGGGCAATTCCTCGACATGCCGGAGGAGCAACGCCTCCCGGAGAGTGTCCGGCAGTTCCTGTATACCCTTTTGTACATTGCGTTCCAGTTCCGTGCTGTTTATGACGGTCTCGGGACTGTACGACTCATCTGCTATATTTATATCTTCCGGTTCGCGTTCATCATTGATGTTGGATTGCAAGCCGGAAAGACTTACATTCACATCCGCGCCGCGCCGTCTGTTCCAGTGATACTTATTGCGCGACAAATTTATAACTATCCGGTGAATCCAGGTCTCAAAGCTCGCATCGCCGCGAAAACTTCCGATACTTTTGTAAGCCCGGATGAAAGCATCCTGAACCACCTCTTCGGCGTCCTGCCGGTTTGACAGCAGACCGAAAGCGGTCATATACAGCTTGCCAGCATAACGATCCACCAGCACATCAAAAGCGGCGGTGTTGCCGTTTTTCAGTTCGCTCAGCAGCTTTTTTTCATCAGAACTTTCCAGATTCATCTTTCCTGCTATGTTCATTAGACAGCGGTTTAACGGAGATGTTTCAAAAAACGTGTTTTTTTTAACACTTTTTTTGTAAAAGCCCCGCTTTGCGATTATTTTCTATAAAATAGAATTGATTATGTTTTTATCAAGTTCAGGAAAGATATCTTTTTGCAAGAGTTTAGTATATTGATTAAAAATGCCCGTGTAGTTGATGGTTCGGGCAAACCGGCATATTCCGGCGGAGTGTACTTTTCGGGGGGCGTAGTGCGCGCCGTTGGAAAAGTAAGGGGCTTGTCCGGGGTCGAGCCTGACATGGTTATTGACGCGCAAGGAGCGCTGGTGTGTCCGGGATTTATAGATACCCATAGTCACTCGGATATTTCTTTGCTGGCGGTTCCGGGAGCCGAGGGCAGGCTCGCGCAAGGCATATGTACGGAGATAACCGGAAACTGCGGGTTGTCGGCATTTCCCGTAACTGATCTGAATCGCGAGCATCTGAGCGGACTTTATGCTACATATGGAGTGGATATTTCCTGGCATTCCTATGCCGAATATCGAGAAGTGCTGGCGGCGCGTTCGCCCGGCGTAAACGTCTTTTCTTTATGCGGATACAATACTTTGCGTGCTGCGGCGGCAGGATATGGGACACGTTGTCTGAGCCGTACTCATATTGATACGATGAAACATTATCTGTATGAAAGCCTGATGGCGGGAGCTTCCGGCGTTTCCACCGGATTGCTCTATGTGCCGGGCAAATTCGCCACTGACGCAGAACTGGCAGACGTTTTGTCCGTGGCGGGAGCCTGCAACAGTATTTATTCTACGCATTTACGCAGCGAAGGCGCGCATCTGGTCAGAGCCGTCGCCGAAGCCCTGCGTGTATCACGTTGGGCTGGAATAAATAAATTGCATATAAGCCATTTGAAGACTGCCGGAAAAAGCAACTGGCACAAACTGCCGCTGGTGTTAAGCATGATTGATGAGGCGCGGCGTTCGGGGCTGAATGTTACCGCGGACCGTTATCCTTATATAGAATCCATGAGTTCCCTGACTGTTGTTTTACCGCCGCCTTATGATGATATGGACGATCTGACGCTTATGAACCTGTTGTCCGCGCCGGACAAACGTCTGGAACTTGAACGAGTGCTTGAGGAGTACCCTGATGAACGTTGGAGTACGGTCAGACTGGTATCTACAGCTTTGCCGGAATACGCGGATTTTCAGGGTAGTATAATGGAATGGATCGCGCAGGCGCTGGACATGTCTCCGGCGCAGGTCGTCGCGGATATAGTATCGCGCGACCCAGTGAACGCTATGGCGGCGTACCGTGGGATGTGCCCGGATAATCTCAGGTGTGTACTTGAACAGGAATATACCATGTGCGGAAGCGACGAGAGTGCCCGACCGACGGATTATTCGTTGGGACGCAGTCATCCGCGTGGTTTCGGAACTTTTCCGGAATTTTTCAATCTTCTCAAAGGGACACTGCCGCTTGAAAAAATAATACATAAAATGACCGGTCTGCCGGCATCTGTTTTTGGCTTGACCAATCGTGGTTTACTGTCGCCCGGTTATGCCGCGGATATAGTGATAATGGAGCCGGATGAATTTAAAGCTGGAGCAGATTTTGCTCATCCGCATCGCCTGGCTTCGGGCGTACGTCAGGTCTATGTCAACGGACTTCTGCGCTACAGCAAAGGGGAGGGGGCGTAGTGAATGACGAGCGTCGTGCGGCGATGGATAAGGCGTTACGATTTTTATCCGCCCGAGCGCATAGTACCCGTGAGCTCCGGGATAAGTTGTTAGCGCGGGATTTTTCCGTGGGGGTGGTGGAATCCGTGCTGGAAGAGTGTGCGCGACGAGGATTCCTTAATGATCGTTTATTTGCGGAATTCTGTCTGGAAGAGCTCAAGGGCAGGGGCTACGGACCGCGTAAATGTATGATGTATCTGAGAAATAAAGGTATTAATCCGGCGATGATTGAGGAAGTCATGGCGGAGAAACATGATGCCACGGATGAATTATCTCAGGCGGAAGAGGTCATGCGCCGCAAGCTACGTTCGCTGGAGCGGGAAAAAGATCCTATTAAAAAAAAGGAAAAAGCGATTCGCTTTATGGCGGGGCGCGGCTTCAGTTTCGAGCTGGCCAATCGGGTCTATGCCCGCCTGGCGCATATAGATTGAACTTGGGTGGGATTGGGGGATTTTCCCTGGTAGTTGAAATGTTGTATGGGCAAGGTATATTATGCATGTTCCATGCCGGTACTGAATTATCTGTTATCAAATAAAATAAGTTTGCATATGAGTTCACATGTAAAAAAATTTCTTCAAGGCAGCATGATCTCTGTTATCGGTACGGTATTGCTGGCAGTGATCAATTATCTGGTGCGTCGCACTATGCATAACAATATGACAATAGAGCAGTTCGGGCTATTTTACAGTATGTGGAACTTGTGTTCCATGTTTATTGCGCTGACCGAGTTCGGCACTAAGTCGGCAGGCACGATTTTGATGACGGGGTATTTGGCTTCAAGCAGGAAGAATCATGCTAATTCTATTTTTAGTTTAGTTATGGTTTTTAATATTGCGACCGGTTTGCTTATGGTTATCACTTTGGCAGTGGCTTCTCCATGGCTGATGACTCACTTTTTTAAATGCGGCAATGAGATTATTCCTTTTATGATATTTCTCGTTTATATGCTGGTCGCATCCATCGAGGCTACCATCCGCAGTGGACTTACAGCTTTGCAGGAATTTTTTTATTTCAATGTTGTAAATGTTTCACGGTCATTATTGTTGCTGCTGGGGTTGATTTTTCTGCTTCCTGCGTATGAAATTGATGGTGCAGTGGTGTGTTATGCTTTTTCAGTAATGGTTTCGGCGGTTTTTTCTTACTGGCTTTTGGGGCGGCGGATAAAGTTTATTCCTAGATTGGGGATGTCAAGAAGAATGGTAGGCAAGGTGTTTAGTTTGTGTAGTTGGATGACTATCAGTGGAGCGGGCATATCGGTGATTTTCTCTGCTGATTCGTTGTGTCTTACCTGGCTTGGAAGCCTTGACGGAGTAGGATTGTATAATGTCGCGCTTCCGCTGATGCAACTGGGTATGAGCCTGATAGTGATGCCAATGGTGTTTATTCCGATTGCGTCTGAGCTGTGGAAGTTGAAGAAAATTGATGAGATAAGGCATTACTGCCGGATAATCAACGTAGGACTTTTATTGTTCCTGCCGGTCGTTATAGTGGTAGGATATTATTCGGCTCCTATGGTTATTACCATTGCCTTCGGCAAGCAGTCTGTCGCGGCGTCTACTGCTTTGGTGTGGTTGTGGATAGGCATGGTGTTCTATGCCAGTGCCCAATTCAATATGTCTGCTTTGGATACGGGAGGGATGCAACGCAGTTCTGCGCTTATCGTACTCGCGGCAGTGGTGTTAAATCTTATATTGAATATCATCTTTATTCCTTTTTACGGTATTGACGGCGCGGCGGCAGCAACCGCAATGGCATATTTTATAATAGCTTTGTTTACATCAATACGCCTGAATCTGAGGTTCCGCAAGGAAAAGGCGATAGTCTGATGCTTTTTAAGGTTTTTTGTATTGACATTATAGCCGCGTATACTAAATTAGAAAGGTTTTCCGGTGAAGCCGGGGTTGATATAATTATGACATTGTAATAATGATGAAGATATCTGGAGGATGGTATTTTGAAAGTCGCTGATTTGCGGGCTAAGTTGTATCCGTTTTATAAAATAGCAATGAAAATGCTAGGCAGGCCTCTGCATCTGCCTTGTGATTATATCGGTCAGGATGCCGGGGATCAGATAAGGCTGTTGCTGGAGTCGGGCAAGCCGTGCATGGTCTGCCGTTTTGGTTCTCTTGAACTGTCCGTAGCTGTTGCCTACTTGAATCAAACCCGGCTTCATGGGTTTAAGCGGCTTTGGCGCCTGAGCTGGGGAGAATCTATCAGTTGGGATGCCACCCTCAGGCATAAAATATGTAATATCGCCGGATTTTTTCCGCCGGAACCGGAGCAGTTAGTCAAGTTTGCACAACTGCTGCTTGAAGATTCAAAACAGATTGATATTTTAGGTTCATGGCGTCCTGAGGAGTTCAGGGTCAATGACCATTTTCCCGAAGCCACTATCATAAAGATGGATGATCTGGAACCTTATTTCCATGCCCGTCCCTGGACTGAAGCTCTGAGAGGCAGGAAAGTCCTGGTGATTCATCCTTTTACCGATACGATAAAACAGCAGTATCAGAAACGTGAACTGTTGTTCAAAAACAAGGATGTGCTTCCGGATTTTGAACTCAAAACCATAACCGCGGTCCAGTCTCTGGCTGGTAATAAAGTGGAATATAAGACCTGGTTTGATGCTTTGGACTATATGTGCGGAGAAATAGATAAAACCGATTTTGATATTGCGCTTATTGGCGCCGGAGCATATGGATTCCCGTTGGCGGCGCATGTTAAACGAAGCGGGAAACAGGCTGTGCATCTGGGGGGTATTTCCCAGTTGCTGTTTGGCATAAAAGGTCGCCGCTGGGATCAGCATCAGCGTTACAGGGATTTATACAATGACAGTTGGTGCCGTCCGAATCCGCAGGAGACGCCGTCGCGCCGTGATGTGGTTGAAGGCGGATCATACTGGTAAAGAAAGCTTAGATTATGTATATACCGATAATTTTTATTCATCAGGGCTATAGCTCTTATTTGGAATTTTCGCTACGGCAGGCCAGATATTTTTGTCCTGACTCTGAAATAATTCTGTTGGGGGATGATTCCAATGACTGCTTTGATTTTATAACTCATATAAACATACATGACTTTCACGAGTCGGCCGATGCGTTTGCCGCTGTTTATAAGCACTGCTCCACTAATCCATACAGCTACGAGCTGTTCTGTTTTCAACGCTGGTTCATCCTTGAGGAATTTATTCGTAAGTCAGGAAAATATGATCAGGTATTTGTCTGTGATTCCGATGTGCTGCTTTATTCGGATATTGATAAACTGGCGAAAAGATACTGGCAGGATTACGAATTGGGGTTGATAATATACTCTGATGATAAATATTCCATAGGTATCTCATATTGTACTGAAACGGTGTTGAACAGGTTCTGCGAGTTCACTACAAGGCAATATACCGAGGATAATAACTTCAGCAGAATACAGGCTCGCTGGGATGAGATTGTCTCCAGTGGTCAGCCTGGAAGCTATTGCGATATGTGTGCGATTGAATCTTTCTGCAAGGAAAATGATGGTGAATTGAAGTATTTTAATATTACAAAATATGCGCATCATGGAACTTTTGACTTTCATATTAATATCCCGAATTGCTGGGAGCAGGACATGTACCGTTTCCGATGGGGACGTAAAAGGTTTGCCTGGCGGCAAAAGTGCCCTTATTCTATGCATGTTGGAATTAATCGATACGCCAAATTCCATTGTATTCATTTTCAGGGGCCGGCTAAATACTTGATAGCGTCATTTTATACCGCTCCGCCGTTTAAAGGAATGTTTAAACTTAAAATCCGGTATTTCTTTTTGAACTTTATGGCATTCTGGTACAAAACACTGAAAATCAGATATCGTTTTGCTTTTGTGTTCAACTATATTTTTTCAAAGGATAAAGGAACCTCAAACTGAATGTTTTTCATTCAGTAGTTCCATAGCGCGTTCGGCAACTTCTTGCGCTTCAATCATGTCAATGCATTTAGCCGGAGTTCCGAACGTGCATATCAGCTTGTCGCAGCCGCGACATTCAAGCTCTTTACGAAAAATGGCGTTGTCTTTGCCCAGTGGGTGCCAGAGCCCCTCGTAATTATGAGCACTGTAAATACCTATAATTGGTATTCCCGCTGCGGCTGCCATGTGTACTGTACCGGTGTCATTGCCTATGAATAGTTGGCAAAATCCCAGTGCCGCCACGGTTTCCCTCAGGGAAAGATTTCCTCCATCAGCAGCAAATGCTCCTGTTTTCAGCTTGACTATAAGCTCACGTGCCGCTTCCCCGTCAGCTTTACCGCCAAAGAATATAGGGAAAATATGGTGATTTTTACTTAGTTTTTCCAAGACCTTATGATATTTTTCCTGCGGCCACAGGCATACCGGTTTTTTCCCGCCCATGCCGATGGCAATGGGGATATGGCCGGAGGGAATATTCAGCTTATCCAACCATCTGGCAGCGTTTTCCTGTTCCGTTGGAGTGATTTTAAGTTTAATAGAAACATCATTTGCTTCAGGAACTGAAAAGCCGTTGTCTGCAAGTCCTTTGAGCATTAAAAATGGTACCCGGGGCAGGCTGATGTCTTTTTTTGCCGGTAGATTTACCGGGTAGACTACTCTTCTGACTCTGCCGAGCCTGAAAAACAGGCGATCCAGATTCTGGTTTCTATGCCAGGGTAGCAGGCATACCACCATATCATAGTTTCCACGCAGAACAGTAAGGAACAGTTTGGAATATACTGGAAGTCTGGCGGCGTTGCCGGGCGGAATATAAAAACGTTTTACATCATCCACCAGACCGGTATTCTCGTAGAAGTTTAAATATGAGAAGTCATTAACCCCCGGACAGCTGAATAAATCTATCCGGGCGTCCTTGTAGTTGTTTCTGATGCACTCGATCGCCGGGAAAGCCATGAGAGTATCTCCGATGGAGCCGCCATGAAAGATGATAATTTTCATTGTTTTTCTTTTTCCATATTTTTCAGGCGATACTCTTCGGTAATATCCAGGATCTGCTTTGCCAGCTGATTTGAATATATATTAGATTTTTTCTTGTCGCAGTCCCGATTGTAGAATTTTGCCGATATCTCGTCATAGGTCAGAAGCGTCGCGCAGGCATATTGAGCCGCTTGAAAATGAATCAGTTCACGTTCGGTGGCAGGAGGGGTATGCATAGCCTGAACAATTTCATCCGCGAAATTGATGATTTTATCGCATTTCATAAATCCGGTACCAATACCTGTATATTCGGCATGACCGAAGATCATTACCGGAATCCCCAGTTGAATGCATTCCCAGCCACTTGTTCCAGTCAGTACTATTACAAGTTTAGCTTTGCGGACGATAGACATGGAATTCTCAAAAGGAGAAATTAAATGTACATCGGGAATCGCCTTGATTCGTTCATAAAAACCGTCCGGACGTGAGCCTATTGATGGAATATGCTCCTTTACCAGCAGACGATAGCCGAACGGCATGTTTTTTGATATCTGTTCGATCAGAGCCACTTGATTGGTGAGTTTATGGCAGGCGACGCTGGTGGAAGATTCCGGCTCATAATGTAGAGGGTAAAAAATATAATTTTTGTCCATATAAGGTTCGGCTTGCTCAAACCACTTACCTTGCAGGATCTTCCGACCTGTAATGTAGCTCGCCCAGCTTTGTTTTAACATATCCCGGCCTTTACTGATTCGCATCAGGTCGCGGGTTCCGAACATTTTTAACTTGATAGCGGCTGCCATTGCTGTATTAACGGTGATGCGTCGTAATAATCCGCTTAATGATACGAGTTTTGAAAAGTTTTTTCTGTGTGATTCCATATAATCAGGAGGCAGGGGACGTTCACGGAACGCTTTTATACTTTCTTCCGCCTGTTTTAGAAAATCTTTGAGCAAATCGGGGTTTTCAAGAGATTTCCGGTAAAGTTCATCGCGTTTATTGAGCATGCCGAACACATTATCAGAAATACAATAAGCACTGCATCCACGCAGACACTCCAGCGTTAAGCATGGGATGTGCATGTCTTCGGCGACAATATGCATGGCTGCCTCCCAGGCAAAAGTAGTCTCATTCATAAAGATGAAATCAGGGCGGTGTTCTGTAAATGAACATACAAAATAGTCAACCAGACCAATTATGTATTTCCAGCGTTCCTCATCACTGCGGTTGGATAATTTGCCGAATTTACTACGGCATAGTCTTGCTCCTGAAACGTAACCGGCAGCCAGTTCCCGGTCTACCGCAATCAGAAAACGAAGTTTTTCCGACCCGAAACGTTCAATGTAATGCTGCATTAATGTCTCATCGAACGGTTGAGAAAGAATTTTTTTTTCGATAGAATTAAGCCATTCGTAGCCCGTTATATCTAACTCGGAAGCTAGTTCATCTATTTTTGCACAGACCGTTTGGCGTTTTAATGCGATACCACCAAATTGGATATCCGGCCTGAGTTTCTTCAGACTCAGGCAGATGTTGGCAATGATTGGAAAGTAATCTTCTGCAAATTGGATGTAGCCAAACATAAAATTTTCTTACCTGCTATTTTTTTATTATTGTTTTTATAGACTGAAGCCATCGTCGACAATAATGTTTTGCCCGTTGACAAAACGACTCATATCGGAGAGTAGAAATATCAGAGCCCCATTAAGATCACTGTTTTCTAACATGCCTTTGTTCAGACAATAAGAACGATATGCCGCTTTGAAGTTATCAGGTTGCTGGTCAATAACACCACCTGGGCTTATTGAGTTGACTCTTATGTTTGTGCCCTTTAAGTATTTTGCCATATACCTGGTAAGATGGATCTGACCTGATTTTATGACCGCATATTCCACCGGCATCGTCATGCTTGTGTTTTCGTATATCTCAAAACGGGGAGCCATGACTCCGTAGATGGAGGCAAGTATTACAATGTTGCCATGACCCTGCTCTTTAAAATATTCCGCGAATTGCTGGGACACAAGAAAACAGCCGCCAAGATTCAAAGATATGTTTTCGATGAAATCCTGAGGTTCAACATCAAAGAAGAGGCGACCATAGTTTTTGTTTTTGGGGTAGGCGCTATTGACTACAGCATCAATATGGTGGTATTTGTCATGGAGAGACGCGATGGTATTGCGAATAGAATCACGTGATGAAATATCTATGCTTGCGGTATCTATCTGACCATTGTGCGAAGTGTTGTCTATTTGCTCTTTCACTTTTATCGCGGCAGCTTCATTGATATCGGCAATTATCGCCGTTCCTCCATTACATGCTACGGCTTGTGCCAGTTCCTGACCAATCAGGCCCGCTCCTCCCGTGATCACAATTACTTTCTTTTTAAGCATTATCTATGAAATATCCTCTTTAGAATTTTTATTTAGTGTAGAGTTGCCAATCCATTTGTTCTTGAATGTTTCCAGGTCTTTCAGAAATTCCTGGTCATCAAGGTATCTAATCCCACGGTACAAGGTAACCATATCTGCGCCCATACCACGTTTGAATTTTGAAATGTTCAACTGCTTTCTGTCAAGATAGCTATTCAGGCTGTTGACCTCGTTGTAGCCGCAGGGTTCACTGAATTCGAGAAATTCAAAACCATTGTTTTTGTAGTATTCGGTTGCGGCCCACAGTATAGGATGATAGATGGCAATACCTGTGTTTTCGTATGCTGGATTATCCGCGCCGCTATAATAAATGGCGGTATTCTGAAAGTGAAGAAAATAGTTGAAACCGATGTATGAGTGTTTGTGTTTTAGCCCCACAAAGATGCCTTTGTTTTCTTTGACCATATCGAATTGGCGATCAAAAGTTTCTCGCGGTCTTGTTTCTCGTCCAGAGCATTGCCGATGTAAGTCCCGATAGCATTCATGTGCTTTATAATCGGCATTTTCTGCAGAATACAGTTCAATGGAAAATTCCGGATTCCTATTGATTCCGTTTATTAGTGGGCGATAACTTTTATTAAGGCTTCCCCAAAGTTTTTCCAGTGGTTTGCGCAAGTCAACAATACCATTACTACTGCTGGTGTCTATATATCCGTGTTGTAACAGTGTGTTGAAATTATTCCGATATTGCATTACCAGAGGATCCAGATAAAACATGATTTTGCGTGCCGATACCCTGTTTGCGATACAATTTATTTCTTTGTACATAATCTTTTCCACACGTTCACAGGTGCATAGCGGAGCGACCGTATAGCCCGCTGATAGTGAAATTTGGAATTGACCATTGACCTTTTCCAGCGGCAGAAAACAGATTCCCGCGCAATGTCCATTTTCTTTTATAACAAAACTGTAATCCATATCCAATAGTTTAGAATAATAGAGATTATAGTCAATGTAAGACATTAGAAATCTGAAACTTGCAAGATTATTGTCAAGATATTCATTCCATAGGGACCTGAATTCTTCTTCATTATTATGGCGATAAATTATATGCATATGCTTTCTTACTGTTTTCCTTGTATACGGACTAGAGCCATGCCCGGTACAATTCCGGTCTGCGATCCGCCACACTGTTCAGGGTTTTCTTCAGCTGTCCTGTTAGGGATGTGTCAATCTCATATATTTCCAGTTCTTCACGGCTGTGCAAAGGCATGAGCTTGGATCCATTGGCGTCATATATTGTAGAACTTTTTTCATAATCAAGACCTTTGCCATCATGACCGACTCTGTTGACGCCTACCATGAAAACCTGGTTTTCAATAGCTCTGGCTTTTAATAAAGTATTCCAGTGGTCAACTCTGGCTGCCGGCCAGTTGGCTATTACAACCAATATTTCATGGTGTTGCGCCAACGCTGAAAACAGTTCGGGGAAACGCAGGTCGTAACAGATGCTCAAGCCGAAATTAACACCATGAAAATTCCCCCCCGCTAAAAATGATCCTGATTGGAAAACGCGGTCTTCACCAGCCATTGAAAATGGATGAACCTTGGCATAGCGGTTTATTACGTCACCGACATCATTAATGAAAACGGCTTGATTCTGAAATCCGTTTTCGATTTTTGCCGACATTCCAAAAATAATTCCTATATGAAATTCGCGTGCCAGTGATGAAAAAGCCTTTACCGACTCGGAATTTTCTGCGTCCTCTGCCATTTTATCCACGTTGAAGGAAAATCCACTAAGTGTCATTTCTGGAAAAATAACCATTTCCGCCCCGAAATTTCTGGCTTCGGATATATAATCTCGGCAACAGTTCAGATTTGAGATCTTATTTTCCCATATCTGGTTTAAAGACACTAAAGCCAGTTTCATTAGTTATACCTCCTGAAGACCGGTTTGATTGTGTCTCCTGCCAGATAATTGGAATATCCTTCTTCAAAAGCTTTGCGGTATACCTTGAGACTGTTCTCCAATGCCCTCATGGTATGGTTGAACTCTTTCTCTCCGTGTGCATAAGATATGGCGATCCACGGCATTAGAACGTTGTTCTTTATCATTTCCTGCGCGAAAAGCGTACGTAATCCCAAACAGTTTTGACCATTTTGGTCCAAAGTCATGTAATATGGTGAACACGCGACCCCGCCTGCGATAAAGCTTTTTTCCAGACCAAGGCTGCGGGATATCTCGTTCATTCCATTGATTAGCCTTTGACCATAATTCCATAGATGACCTATTACATCGTTTGCTTTCATGAATTTGATGTTTTCCACAAATGCTCCCATGCCGCACATTTCTGCACCGTGGGTAGTGGATAGTAGAAAAAGACGTTCCTGACCAGAATTTTCAATAGATCCAAGTTGCATTATCTCTTTTTTTCCAGCAATTGCAGCTACCGAAAATCCATTAGCCATTGCTTTCCCGAAAGTACATAGATCAGCTTCTATATTATAATATTCCTGTGCTCCTTGCAGATGCCAGCGAAAACCGGTAATCATTTCATCCAAAATGAACACCGCACCGTGTTTATGGCACAGTTCCTTGACTCGATGTAAAAAATCTTCCGCAGGATGTTCCGTGGTTGCCGCCTCTAGAATTACACATGCGATTTGTTCAGGATGCTGTTCTAACAGAGCATTTAAGCTTTCAATGTTATTGTAGTGGAAAAGTTTGGTGTTTTCCAGCTCGAAAGCCGGAATGCCTCTCGTTAGCGGGGTCGAACCTATAAACCAGTCGTCATAACTGAAAAATGGATGTTCGCTGCAACGTGCCACCAGTGTACGTCCGGTAAATGCCCGGCTCAATTTAACGGCCGCAGTGGTTGCGGTTGAACCGTTTTTTGTAAACTTTACCATTTCCACGCTGTTAATAGTGTCAATAAGTAACTCAGCGGCCTCCAGTTCAATCATGCTGGGTTTTGTAAGATTGTTACCCAGCTCAATCTGACGGATTGCGGCGGCGTTTATCTGAGAATTTGCATACCCGAGTGTTACGGCACGTAGAGCCATGCCGTAATCAAGATACTCCTTGCCGTCTGGATCATAAATATACGCGCCACTGCCATGACTGAGAATTTGAGGAGCATTGGCTGGATATTGATCATACCCTCTAGAATAGGTGTGGGCACCACCGGGAATAGCTTTCAGTAATCTGTTTAAGTATTTCATTATGTTAATACCCTTTGTGTTTCATAATAGCTTCCACCATTACCAGATCGTCTATGTCATCGACTTCAAGTGATTTATATTTGGGAACCACATATCCTATCGTCTTGTCATGGTAGAAAGTTCTCTTTTTCAGCAGTGCTTCGGTTGTGGAAATATAAATAGTTCCTTCCAAAAAATAAACCTCCTTTATCTCCTGACGGCGTAGAGATCTAAGTCCTTTCTGGTCATATCCTTTTAAGAACCCTTCAGTGTCCATTTTTAAAAGGAACGCAGGATTCTGACTCTCTGTCTTAGCTATTCCCGTTATCGCTTCCGCTTCGGTTTCAAGCAGCCGTTCAATCGCAAGATCAATATCACTTGCTTCGCGCAACGGCGAGGTGGGCTCCAGTAATACTATATAATCAAAATCCTGTTGACGTTGCTTGCTGTAAAAATTTATGGTATGTTCGATGACGTCTATGCTACTTGCAGTATCACCGCTTAAGTCTGCCGGACGCATGAAGGGAACCTCCGCTCCCGCATTTTTGGCAGTTTGCGCTATGTCCTGATCGTCTGTCGTTACCATAACCATGTCCAGATAACGGCTTTTTTGACCTGCCTCAATGCTCCAGATAATCAAAGGTTTACCATTCAGTGGCAAGATGTTTTTCCGCGGTAGACCTTTACTCCCTCCACGTGCAGGGATTATTCCTAAAAAAGTTTTGCCTTTATACATTTAGAATACCACATTATATTCTTCATTTGCTTTTTGATACTCGTGAATATAGCCGATGTCAAGCCAATATTCGCGAATATAGAATGAAATAGCTTTATGTTGATCCGCAATTAATTTGTCAAATAGAGTCGTCATGTCAAAAGTACGGGTGGGAATGTATTCCAATACCATGGGATCCAACACATAAACTCCGGCATTGACGAAAAATTTATGAACAGGTTTTTCCTTGATGGATAATATATTTTCCTGATTTAGATTGACTACTCCATAAGGAACTTGGAAATCATATCCCCTGACTCCCATCGTCGCCACTGCAGAACGATCTTGATGGTAGTATAACATATGATCAAAATTGACATTGGTCAATAAATCGCCATTCATTACAAAGAATGGTTCATTTAACCGCTCCCGCATCAGCCCTAGAGCACCTGCGGTACCCATTTTTCGTTGTTCGTGCACATATTCAATGGAAACATTAAACGCTGATCCATCCCCGAAATGATTCTCAATCATCTCTGACTTGTAATTTACGCTGAAAATAAAATTGGTAAAACCGTAATTCCTGAAATTTACGAGAATTGTTTCCAGTATAGGACGGCTGCCTACCGTGAGAAGCGGTTTGGGAATATTATCCGTAAGAGGTTTAAGCCGTTGTCCACGTCCTCCTGCCATCAGTACAACCGGGGTGGAACGTTTTCGGCAATCCAGTAACTTGTTGAGTTCTTCTATCCCGACAATTCTCCTCTCGTTGTCTACGATCGGAATCTGATATAAATTTTTTTCAATAGCAGTCTGTAATACGGTTTCCTGAGAGTCAGCGATATTACAAAATGTCGGAGTTCTGGAATAAATCATTTCTATGCTGTCATCAAGAGACATGTTGTCCAACAGACCCCGTCGGATGTCTCCATCGCTTATTGTTCCTATCAGACGATTGTCTTTGTCGGCGATAACTGCAATCTTCATCGCTCCACTGGAGATTATTTTCAACGCCTCCCTGATGCTGGCGTTTGGCGATAATAAAAGATGACTGAATTGATTCATGTATTTTAACTTTGCTTCATAAAATTTAATTCACAGTTCATGGTTACAGACCAATGCCAATATTTATGGTCTACATTTTCTGTATTTATCATTTCCCATACTTAAAATAACTCTCTTCAAACTCATGTCAAGGAGAAATAGAAAAAATCAGAGTGAACTGTTCATTCTGAATTGTTGTTCTGTCGCGGTTTTGCGTGGCGTTGATTGGGGGAGGGGAGGTAAATGGCAAATGTAAGTGAAATGACAGTTGATTTTTGGCATAAAGCAATATATCTTTCAGAGCACCGTTTCTATTTACAATAATATGGCTTTTTGATGAAAGATAGTATCGATAACATAATTAATACCACCAGTCTTGACGCTCTGGCGGAACATAATATTACCCGTGTCGTCATCGCCGCGGGCGTCTTCGACGGCGTTCACCTTGGTCATAAACGGCTCATTGATGAACTTATGCTGATGAGCGTAAAGCAAAATGCCGTGCCGGTGGCATTCACTTTTTTCCCACATCCCCGCAGTGTTCTGGCTCCGGAAAAAGCGCCGGAACTGTTGTTGCCCCCCGCTAAAAAGATCGAATTGCTCGGAGAACTTGGCGTGAAAGCGGTGGTTACTATACCCTTTACCCGGACATTTGCGGAACAATCCCCGGAGGATTTTATCCGGGATACGCTTATTGCCGGGCGGGTTGAACTGTGCGGCATCTGCGTCGGTTCCAACTGGCGTTTTGGCAAAAACGGCAACGGCACTATAAAACATCTGGAAGATTTCGCCAATGCCGGACACTTCGCTTTTACGGCGGTGGAAGAGCTTTTGTTGGACGGTGAACTTGTATGCAGTACCGCCATCCGGCGGGCGGTGTCGTCTGGACGCCTTGCCGACGCGGCGGCGATGCTGGGCAGAAATTATACCTTGTCCGGCAATGTTGTCCGAGGGCATCATCTGGCTACGGATAAACTTTCGCATCCAACCGCTAATTTGCAGATAGCCTATGGGATTCTGCCGCCGTTCGGAGTGTATGCGGTGAAGGTCAGGTATGAAGGCGGAGAGTATCCGGGCGCGGTGAATATCGGACTTTCCCCGACCTTTGGCTATGACGACGTCATTGAGCCGCGTATCGAGGTGCATATACTTGGTTTTAAAGGCGATATATACGGACGCAAGCTGGAAATAGAATTTATAGAATATCTGCGTGAGGAAAGAAATTTCACCTGTACTGAGGCTCTGCGCGCGCAGATCGATAAGGATGTAAATACCATCAGAAAATTGTTCAAGTCAGGAGGTAAGGCTCAATGAACAGAGATTCAGGCAAGCATAAAATAAGCGATATTGTAAGGCTCACCGGTATGCCGCGCACCACTATTAACGATTGGGTGCAGCGTTACGCCCAGTATCTGAGTTTTGAGATGCAGGGGAAAAGAAAGTTGTATTCCGATCGTGCCATCGAAATAATTCAGGAAATAAATCAGCTTCGGGAATCCGGATTGAATTCTTTTGAAATCGATGAAGCGCTGCTGAAAAATCATCCGTTGAAACCGGAAATAGCCGATGATGATGAACGCTCCACGCGCCATCCGGAGCCGGAGGAAAAGATTGCCGCCGCCGCGCCCGGCGAGGACTTTGCTGTTATTGCCCGGCGCCAGACCGATGAAATAGCCCGGCTTATCAGCGACCAACTCAGCAACCTTACTCATCGCCTGGATGAACTCGAGCAGGAAAATCGTCAACTCAGCAGAAATTCCGGCAAATGGCTGCGCCTGACCGCATTGATAGTCTTTGTTGTGTTCGCCGCCGGAGGGGTGCTGTTGTGGCAGTACAATCGTCAGGTCGAAGACAATGTAAAACTCCATGTCCAGCATTCCAATGCGATAAATCTTATTGATGAAAAGGACAAGAATCTTGAGGCAAAGACCAGTCATATTGAGACCTTGAGCAAAACTTTGTCCATGACCCGCAAGCAGCACGAAGAGGGTTTACAGAAACTCCGGCAGAATTTTGAAGAAGAGAAGACGCAACTCAAAACTAAAGCCGATGCAGAGGCTGAAGCCCGACTCCAGGCCGTTCGTCTGGAAATTGAGGCGATCAGGGAAAAAGCCGCCCAGGAAAGACTGGCTCTGCTTGAACAGCTTACTGACCTTAAAACCGGGAATACCGAAAAGTCCGAAATCATCAGACAGCTTCAACAACAGACCGTTCAGATGAGTAGCGCTATTGAGAAACTGACCCAGTCAGTTGAAGTGGGAAAAACTTTGAGTACAGTCGTGGCTCCGGTGCCAACTCCGGTTGCTACCCCGACTGAACCCGCGCCGGCAGCATTAACTTCCGAAACTATTGTAAATACTATAAAGCCGGATGAGCCTTCGGCGGAACTGAACACGGAGCGGAAATAATGTCAAAATCAGGTAAGACCAATTCATTGTGGCAGGGTATATGGCTTTGCATGTCGTTGATGTTCAAAAATCATCCTTCTGAGGACAGTTTCAGTGACGGGAGCAGGAATGTGGCGCTGGCGTTTTTTCCGGTGCGTGGAATTGTCATAGGACTTGTCGCGGTGATTCCATTTGTAATAATCGGGCATGTTTCAAGAGTGGATGTGTTTTATTTGCAATTGCTGGTGCCTTTTATATACTGGGGCGTTATTGAAAAACTCACGTCGCATCGGCGTTTGTACGATTTCTGCAAATGCAGTGAGGCCGCCGCCGACCCGGATCACGCGGAACGGATTATGCACACGTCCGGGCACGTCCCGATGACCGCCGCCGGAGCTGCCGGACTGATTACACTTGCGGGCGGTAAACTTATAGTGCTGTATCTGCTGGTGACGAAAAACGTCATAAGCAGTGAGAATCCTAATGATTTTCAATTTATAATAATGCTTTGCTCCATTCCGGTGCTGGCTGAATTCGGTTGCGCGATTCTGGCGTCCGGCGATGACAAGTTCGATGCTGAGGCGGAAGTGAATTCCAAACCCTTTTGGCCGTTGATGGTGGCATTTCTGTTTACCTTGCCTGCCGGGCTGGCGTTGTGGCTTCTGGCGTCTCCCAACTCGCTGATCATGCCTTTGTCGCTGGTGCTGGTTATGGTGTTTTACTGGAAAAGGAAAGCTGATACGGTCTTGGGCGGCACCTCCGCGCCAGTCAGGCACGCCTGCTATGAGACTTGCGAACTGGCGGCGGCGATCGGTATGCTGATAGTTTTCCAGATGCCGCTGCGCCAGGCTGTTCAGAATATACGCGAACTGTTGCCGTTTACCCTGTAATCTGACTTTCTCCGCCGATGAAAATACCTTTAAGGTTCATTTTTAACTGTTCCGGATTGTTGGAGTTGGTCATGGCGTCCTCTTCGGTGATGACTCCGCTGTTGATTAGTGTGAGAAGGGACTGGTTGAAGGACTGCATACCCTCGTTGCGGCCGCCTTCTATGACCGTGTGTAATTTCTCCAAGTGGTTTTCGTAGAGCAGTTTGCGCACGGAAGGATTATTGAGCATTATTTCCACCGCCGGAGCCACGCCATCGCCCAGGGCGGTGGGAATGAGGCGTTGGGCGATGATTGCTCTCAGGTTGATGGATAAGGCTTCCCGGATTGGCTCCTGTTCTGGTTTGCTGTAGAAGTCAAGAATGCGGTTGATGGTTTGTGATGCGGTCGAAGAGTGAAGCGTGGTCAGTACCAGATGTCCGGTGTCGGCTGCCTGAAGCGCGGCTTCAAAACTGTTTTTATCGCGCATTTCACCTACCATTATGACGTCGGGATCCTGACGCAGGGCGTGTTTCAGGGCGCTGTTGAAGGATGAGGTGTCGATGCCGACCTCACGTTGTTCAAAAAAGCAGTTTTCGTCCTGAAACTCATATTCTATCGGATCTTCAATGGTTATGATGTGTTTGTTCATGTTTTCATTGATGTACTGGAGCATTGCCGCCATGGTGGTGGACTTGCCCGAGCCGGTGGTGCCGCTGAGAATGATGATGCCACGTGGTTCGGAGGCTATTCTGTTTATGACCGGAGGCAGTCCGAGTTCGCTGACATTCATTATACGGCTTTTTACGTGGCGCAACGTGAGGCATTGTCCGCCCCTTTCCCTGTGGATATTCACTCTGAATCTGCCGACGTTTTCTTCGACATGGGAAATATCCAGGTCTCCGTGATTCCGGTACGCCGTGATATGATCCGGTTCAGTTATCATCTCATTGAGGACGGCGGCAAGGAAAGCTTTGTCCGGCACGAAGTTGCAATCCACCAGACTGCCGGAAATACGGTAATGCACCGGGCTGTTTTCCTTGATGTGAATATCTGACGCACCCGCGTTTACCCCTTCCTTAAGAATGTCGTGTAACAATCCAGCCATTTATTGTTCTCCAATGAAAATATCAAACATTTGTCCCTGCCGCGTTTCAGCCGGGATATTCAACCATCAGATCGAGCATTTCCTTTACCGCCTGTTCCATGCCGACCATGACCGCGCGGGCGATGATGCTGTGCCCGATATTAAGTTCATGCAGATAAGGTATTTTAAGGATGCCGGCGATATTGTCGTAATCTATTCCGTGTCCGGCATTGACCATAAGACCGAGCTGTTTGGCGAATTCCGCGCCACGGATAAGGCGGTTGAGTTCAAATTCCTGTTCTTTGTCGCTGGCGTTGGCGTATGAACCGGTATGCAGTTCGACATATTCGGCACCGGTTTTCGCGGCGGCTTCAAGTTGCGCCAGTTCCGGGTCGATGAAGATGCTTACTATAATGCCTTCGTCCATGAGTTGTTTGACTCCGGCGTTGATCCACTCGAAGTTGCCGAGTACGTCAAGTCCTCCTTCGGTGGTCAGTTCCTGACGTTTTTCCGGCACCAGACAGCAGCTGTGAGGTTTGAGTTTCAGCGCGATATCGAGCATTTCCTGAGTTACCGCCATTTCCATGTTCAGGTGGCGGACGTTTGCCGCGATGCTGCTAAGGTCGGCGTCGTTAATATGTCTGCGGTCTTCGCGCAGATGTGCGGTTATCCCCCAGGCTCCGGCTTTCTCCGCGATCAGCGCGGCTTCCAGCGGTTGCGGATACGCCGCCTTACGGGCTTGGCGAACTGTCGCCACATGATCTACATTAACCCCTAGATTCAACATTTCTTGTCCCTCATATTTTGTATTTATCTTTGTGCTTTCATGATATTATAACACAGCTTGCGTCAGCCGCCAAGTCCGGAAATCAATTCAGCGATATTTTCCGCTTCAGAAGTCCATGTATCCATGCCGGAACAATGTGGGCTGAACACCACTTTGCTCTCAAAGGCTGATTCTGACAGAAATTCCAGCCAGGGCTTGATTGCCTTATCTACAAGGCGGTTTCCCGTTTCCGGTTCATAATGCACTCTCAGTACCGCTATATCAAATCTGATCCAGCGCAGAATTTCATCCGGCACAAAAGTCTTTCCCAGTTCATGCGGATGTATATCGGCGGAAAAGCATAGCCAGGGGGTCATCAGTTCACGCTTGAGTTCCAGGCAGAAGCGCATAAAAGCGTCATCGCAACCGGGAATCCTCAACGGCAGCGCCAGTTTTACATCAAGTATATGCAAGCTCATTGCCAGTTCACGGATAAGCCGTACGAGCTTGTTCTTGTACTCCTCATTCTCAAAAGCTTCCGCCAGCCCCATATCCATTGTCACCGAGTCTACCGGAAAATTCATAGCGCCAAGGCGTTTGGATATCTGGCGCTTGAAGTCCAATATGATTTTGTCCGATTGCATGGCAATACTTGCGGAAACCGAGTTGTCTATCAGTTCAGTGATATTGATTGCGCCCACCGGGGACATTGACAGCTGACGGAATAAGCTTGTATCATCAAGCATATGCCCTGGCAGTTCAAGCAGTTCAAAGCAGTGCGGCAGGTTTTTTATACCTCCACGCGGGGCGCCTCCGCACGCCGCCAGACTTATGCCATAACTTATATTTTTCATATTATCCGTCTGGTTTTAATAGTTGTATCTGCCACAGCGCGGCAGGTAAAGATCCAGAGATTGGGTTATACCCCAGGCGTCGTCAATGTCCATTTCTTTTTTCTCATGCCCCTGACCCCAGGAGTCTGAATAGATTATGGTGTTTTTCTTTTCGTTATAACCGATTATCAGGCGTTGATGTCCGCCGCGCGCCTGCGGGATTTCTTTTTCCTTGACCAGTCCCAGCATGACACTCCACACACAGGGGTAGCCTTTGTTGATATATTTGACTATGTCGCGCTGGAAGCGTCGCATATCATTCTTTTCCATTTCCACTCTGGTTTTGAGCCATACATCTTTTTTCATCATGTTAAAGGCTCTGGAGGTATAGACTCTTCTGCCTTCGGTAATATCGCTCATGCGTATTTGCGCCTGCTTTTCTTTTTTTGCAATGCGGTTATAGCTGTTGATGATTTTTTTTATCTCAGCGATGTTTTGCGGAGGTTTATAGCGATATAAAGACTTGACGTTTATTCCCAGTTTCCGCTCAACATCATTCATTGCGTCAAACAAATTGTCCAGCTGAGTACCTCTGTCTGCGGTGGTTCCGGATATTTGGGCAATCACATGTTGATCTACGTCCTGACCAAAATATTTTAGTACTCTTTCGGAGGTCGCCGCCACGCAATAACCCTTTCTGCCCTGATCCACCATCGGCACATTGTCGATATACACATCGCCGTCATCGGTACGTTTTACATTCAAGGCATATTTATCGCGTGGATCTTTGTCTATATCCACTCTCTTGGGGGCGTCGTCTTTGTTGCTGTTTGAGATCACGAGCGAGATGTATTCCGGAGTGAATTCCACTCTTGAATTGACGTCCAGATTGCCCATGTAACTCCATATCAGGCGCAATTTATAAGGTTCTTTTATCCATTCGCGCTGATAAATGCTCATGCGGGTCATCAATCTTTTGGGTGGCAGTTCCGTGGATTTGCCGAAATCCTTATTGATGGCGGTGTCCACCGTCGAGAGCATATTTCCGTACTCCTCCTTGCCGATGGCTCCCTTGTCCCCGCGCGAATAAAATAAAAACTTCATTGCCGCCACTTTTTTATCTTTGATCGATATCAGACATTCCGCCAGTTCTATGTCAAATAAAGTGATCTTGCGTGGAAATTCGGCGGCGGAATACCTGAGCATATTCTTTGCCGTGCTTGTCCATTTAAACAATTTTTCGTCTAGAAATTCCTGAGGTGTAATCTCCCATAGATTCCGTTTCAGAAGCGGATCCATCTGCCATGTTTCAAGTTTGGCTGCGGGTTTTTTTGCAGAAAGAAATACCCCGGAAAGCATCGATGCAATCATTAACGCCAAAGCTAAACTGTTTTTGATATTAGTTGCCATTACCACCCAGCCTCCATGAGTGTCGCCATGGTTACCCCGCCCGTGGTGCCGGACATACGCAGAGCCAGTTGCTTTTCAACATATTTACCTAGAATATCTCCTTCGAGATTGACCGGCATACCGGCTTCGCGTTCACGCAAAGCAGTATCTTCAAGTGTTACCGGAATCAGATGTACAGTAAAAAAATCTTCACCCACCTGCACCAGTGTCAGCGAAACCCCGTCAATTGCCACGCTGCCTTTTTCCACCAGATACGGACGCAGTTCGGTTGGCGCGTATACTTTAAATTCAATATCATCACCATATTGTTCGCAGGATATGACTTGTCCGACGCAATCAACATGCCCGGAGACGATATGTCCGCCGAGGCGGTCGCCGACTTTCATGGCGCGTTCCAGATTGACTTTTGAGCCGATTTCCAATACTCCCAGGTTGGTACGTTTCAGCGTCTCTTCCAGAGTATAAAAGACCAGTTCGCCGTTATCCAGTTCTTTTTCAAGCGTCAGACATGTGCCGTTGACGGCGATGCTTTCCCCGTATTTCAAATCCTCCAAAGTGCGTTCCGGCGTTACATGCAGTCTTCCTGCCGCGCCCTGACCGTATCTTCCTTTGAGAATTCCGATGGCTTCCACTAATCCAGTAAACATAATATTCCTCCTGATTGTCAGGGGATAATATAACAGGACATTGTCGAACTGGCAATAAACATTCTGAATTTTATTATTTCAATTTGCCGTACGGCATAATCCGGACAGGATTGATAATATTAATAAAAAAAGGAAAAACAGTACAATCCCTCGTAATAGCCTCAGGATGGCGGTTATTTTAGCATTTTCTTTTCGGGGGACTGTTCGAGTTTACGTTTTGCGAGCGAGCGGTTCAGCGAATCAATCATATCTGCGCCGGTGTCTTTGTCCCGTTCTGTCAGCGGAGCTCGGAATAATCCCAGCAGCTTGCTCCACCATGGACGGTGTTGCTTTATGAGCAATTCAAGTTCACGCCGGACGCTCCTTAATTCCTGTGGTGGGATGCGCCTGTTTCCCAGTTCAATGGCACGGATGTATTCTGTTTC
>JAFGXT010000057.1 GCA_016936495.1 Victivallales bacterium | reverse complement strand
CGACTCCATTTTTGATTTTTCTATTTCTGTTAATTTAGGAGCCTTTTACACCTATTCAAGTTGTCCAGCTTTCGGGGAGAAGCGCACTGTTCGTTAAGTTTGCGTTCACTGATGTCCTGTAATATGCCCAGTACTCCGCAGATTTTTCCTTTTGCATCGTGCATAGGCACTTTGGATGTACAGACCCATATTTCTTTGCCATTTGCTAATAATTGTTGTTCCTCGTAATTGAGTTTGGGCAGTCCATTTTGAATAACTTCTCTGTCTGTGGCTTGAAAAGCTTCCGCCTGATCTTTCCAGACCAGATTGTAATCGTCATCTCCAATCAAGTATTCCGGGGAGGAGCGTCCGGCGTCACGGGCAAATAGTTGATTGCAGCCTAGATATTTAAAGTTCAGGTCTTTCCAGAATATTCTCAGGGGAATGGTGTTTATTACTTCGCTGAGGATATTGCGGGATTCCGCCAGTTCCGCTGCGGTACGTTTTCTTATGATAACTTCGGCGGCGAGAACGGATACCAGTGTCATCAGGATTATGAATATTATTATGACTGCCCATACCAGCAGGCGGTAAGTTTTATAAAAGGAGAATGGGCGATATAATACACGGCTTCCTGGTGGCAGTTTTGATTCTGAAACGTTAAAGCGTGCCAGTTGGCGGGCATCAAACATATACATATTTCTGCTTCCGGTTTCCACTGGAATACGGGATATGTTTATCTTATCCATCAGTATCTGTCTGGCCACTTGCGCGGCATACCCCCCCTGGGTCTCGCCACTGTTGACTTTTCCGCCGAAAAGTCCCAGTCCCATATTGGACGCGGAGGTGGAAATGACCGGAACCGGGCAGTTAACGCTGATGATAGGATAGCTTTCGGTGTTGGTATATACCTGTCCGGATCTATCTTTATACCATGCCGGAGCCAGAGCCACACTGTTTGCCGGAAGTTTCTTCATGGCGTTTATAAGTTCCTGCATGGTTAAGTCTTCGCCGTTCAGGTAGATGAATTTAAGTTCGGGGAAATCTTTTGCCGTCTCCATTATTTCCCGGCGTGCCCCCGCTCCAGTGGTAGTGTTGTCCGTAATCACTGCGATGGTATTGACTGCGGGAAATAATTTTTTAGCAAGGCGCAGATTAGCCGGGATGTCCAGGGTTTCGATTATGCCGGTAAAGTTTTCCGGAACGTTGAGTGCTGATGCCGTGTCATTTATGCCGCAGAATATCACGGGGACGCCGGGGAACAATTTATCCCGGTATTTTTTCATGAAAGTAAGAGCTATGTCATCTGAGACGATGATCAGGTCCGGGTGTAAATGGCGGTATTTCCGTTCCAGGAATACATCCCATCTGCCGTCTTCGGCACATTTCGGGAAACGTTTGCAATCCATGTATTCGATAAATATTTCGGGTTCCGGCTGTATCTTTTTAAGTTCGTTCAGCGCCGCCGTTACAAGTTCATTAGTCCAATGGAACCCCTGGTGATATGAATTGAGTATAAGTATTCGTGGTGGTGCTGGTTGATTTTCCTGTTCTCCAGCGCAGGTAAATGCCATAAGCGGAATAAAGTACAGGCAGGCTAAGAAGCGGGCGCAACATCTCTTAAGCAAATAATATTGCCTGCATAAGAACATCGTATTACGTCCTCCAATTTCCCCGTGAATCTATTGTTAAGAAACATTTCATCCCTGTGAATATTTTACCTGCGCAAGTGGAATAGTCAATAGTCGAGTAGAAAAAATACCGTCCTGCGAGCTAATACCCCTGTGCCGGTACTGTCATATGCAGCACAGGCACAGGGGACTTTTCAGAAGTTGTTGATTTTATTTGAATCTACGAGATTGGTTACCAGCGGTAATACCGGTAAGGATCATCGCTTGATTCGGGTATATCCGGGTACAGGCGATACGGCGGAGGGAATTTTATAGCAGGAGTGCCCATAATTCCTCCCCCCATTCTCAAGTCGTTGCATAATATGGTAATAACATTATTGCGCGGCTTGAGTTTTGAAGACGGGATAATATATTTTCGTTCCGCAGCCCAATAATCTTTCGGATTGGTCTGACTTGTAAGTTCTCCGATAAGCTCTCCATTCAACCAAATCCATGATTCATCGTCAATCGTGCCGAAAAATAAAGTTAATTCAGTATTAGTCGGTATATTATCGGCGTCGAATGTTTTATGATACCAGAACCAACCGTCATATCCGTTGAGGTCTTCAAACTGCTGATCAAACATGCCTGGAACTTTAATTTTTCGCCATTGATCATCCGGCTTAAAATCATATGAGAACCATTTTTCTTTGCGGCCCTGTTTTTCCGGATCGGCCTTGCCGAGCCATTCTCCGGAAAGTGTGACCATACCTTTGTTTATCATACTTTCGTCATTTTTAGCCGTGATTTGTGAAAGCAATCCGCTATTTGATTCTGCACCAAGATTGTGAGCCAGCCGCGCGAGGAGAAAATAACAACGGCGGCGGGTTGTACGGTATTGAAATTCGTCCTTATCAAACAATAGCGGCGTTATTTGGCAAAATACTGCGCAGCCATGTCCTTTGTTTACAGTATGAAGAGCCTGTCCGCCAGGGCTGTCAGAAGGAAAGAAGGCTCCATTAAGAGGTTTGCGCCAATGGAGTTCCGCATTGGATATCCCGGCAAATACAGGCGTTGATGCAAGTTCAGGTACATAGTCAGAAAAAACATTTTTACGAGTTTTAGTTTTTACCTGATTCGGCAAAAGTTGTTCCATTTCTTTTGCATTAAGTCCAATTGCGAGTATGTTGAGACCGGTGGCAAGTTTATCGTTGATATTTTTTAATTTACTGCCGGAACCGATGATAAGCAGTGCGTTATCCGGGCATGAATCAATTTCTTCAATTATGGAATACTTTATTTTTAGCGCTTTCAGCAATTTTTCAGTATCGCTGTCTTTTCCTCCCAGGCAGAATGTCTGGCGTGAGACAGGAAGCGGGAGCGAATCTATTCGCTTCAATATCGTCGAAAACAGTTCCAGCGCTTCGGGAGAGTATTCTGTTCTGGCTGAAACGTCAAGCTGACAGAAAATAATTATTTTATCAGTTTCTTTAAATTCCAGCAAAGGAGCATATTGGAGGTCGAATCCTCCATGGCACAGTGGGAGCCAGTTGCCGATGGAAGGTTTTTCCGGGATTGTGCCCGCTACGGTTCCGCGATTGCCTGCACGCCATACACGTTTATTGTTAAATCCGCACCAATCCGCCGATGGCATGTGATTTTCGTATTCAGGCAAATCGAGATAGGGTTTTACCAGAGTTGAACTGCCTCGCCAGTTGGATAACGGTTTGCCGAAAAGAGAATCATGTAGAGGTATGATGTTTCTGAGACCGTGTTCGTTGCCGCGCAATCCGAGTTGTTGTAATGTTGACAGGGATTGTTCGAGTATCAGGCGTCTTTGGGCTTGTATTTTGCATGATGGCAATGCATTGCGTCCGATTACAAGGATAGCGTCATCTGGGATTGTATTCATTTTTTCCGCGCGCTTGAACGTTACATTTAGTTGCTTGAGCAAGTCAACTGCGCTGTTTTCCGGATCATACACATATACAGGAGAATTGATTGTGGCTTTGGGCGGACATCCAACTTTGAGAGAAAATGAATCAGTTTCTTTTGCCTTGCCGGCGTAGTCAAATTGCGCATTGATGGTCAATATTGTTTCTGTTAAATGTTTCGGAATTTCAAATTCAACCGGAATATCACTTTTTTCTCCAGGAGCGGTTTTTACCGAACCATGAGTTTCTATTTCCAGTTCAGGAATACTCCATCGGTAATTTGTAACAGCAGAATGCCTGGTGTCATTAAGGATCACAAGGGATTTTCTTACTTTTTCGCCTGGTAGAAAATATGTGTTTTTTTCTGTGAAATCTTCAGTCTTTCCTGCAATCCAGCCGATTTGAGGTTGAAATGTTTGAGATGCATTTTTTCCAACAGTCGTCAATGCACGGTCGTATCCATCAACAAGTCTCGCCGAGTAATCCGGAGATATTCCGGTCTTTTTGAGGTTTTCAAAACGTTCAGGGAGGAGATTTTTTGATATAACGGGGTTCCATGTACTCCAGAAAGCGTCCTGATCCCACGGTAATAATCCGGACAGCCCCCGGGCGCGCATTGCGGGAAAATTATCACGAATCATTATAGACCAGACTTCTTGGACATCAGCCCAGCGGGAAAACCAGTTGAATTTACTGAAATGTACTTTTTTGTTTCCTGAGTTTATCTTTTCCTGCAGGTTAATCATGCCTTCTTTGTTTTTACTGTTGCGGTAGGCTTCTTCGCCAAGATATTCCGCGTTGAATTCGTTAAGCCACATACACTGAACCGCGGAATTACCCCAAATAAAAGCCGGTCCTCTGAAACTGGACCATGAACATACATGCGGCATGCCCCATTCCATCATAAATAAAGGTTTTACTCCTTTGCTTTCCCAGTGCTCAAGCCAGTCGCTACGTTCCTGAGCCGGAGCCCAGTTGAGATAGCAGTTAATGGTATACATCGGTCCCAGATTGCCGCTTTCATGATGATAAACCGCACGTGTGGGGTCTAAGGTTTTCACCAGTTCTCCTGCCAGCAAAGCCTGTTGGCGACGGTTATATAAGTACCATGCGGTCTTTTTCATAAATTTGTCTGGAGAATAAATACCGTCAATTCTTTCCGGGTTTTGATCGCCTGCATATCCGGTGGCATTATGTGTTGAAGCATATAATATCATTCCAGGTACATTGCGGTATCGTTTTATTATATATCCGGCAAGTTGCAGGTAGCGTTTCTTCTGTTGTGGATCATCAAGTTTCCAGTTGAAATTAGAAGGGTGCGGCAGTGTAAGAGTCGTCAGGATACCATTACGTGAGTTTTCAACATAAAAAGCATCCTGATAACCCACTTGACCCGCTGAAAAATTATAGTTTAGAGCAATAAGATGATTTTGTCCGAATGATTTTATCAACCTCGCGTTTTTTTGATATTGAGCCGGTGTATTCCATGCCGCGCCAGCAATTGGCAGCTGGGACGCCGCGGAACGTAGATTTATGCGTTTGCCGTTAAGATAGAAATGGCGACTTTTAAGTTCAAATTCGCGAAATCCGAATCCTTCCGGATAAAGAATGTCTATTGTTTCGCCTGTCGACTTTTTCAGTTCAACAACTGCGAAATAAATATTTTCAGGTGTATCCACGTCCCACAACCGGGGATTCTCCCAGTAACTTTCTATGCTGGCGTTATCATTGCCGTTGATCTTTATGGCTTTTGAACCAAATGTTTTTATTTTTTGGTCTTTATCAAAAATATAAACATCCAGATCATATTCTCCGGGAATTATATCTTTGAATTCGATATTACATACAATATTTTTTTTAGTTACGGAAGTGATCAATTGTACGGCTTCTATCCGCATTCCCTGAGGTTCTGCTTTCAGGTAGACGTCTCCTGTGATCCCACGGCATATAACCGTTTTGGGCGTTTTGCTGATACGGTCAGGTGCGTTGAAAGCTATTGACGCGGTTTCGTCCACTTTTGCGGATACCAATATAGCTATATCATGTCGGCTTCCCGGAGTTACTTTTCCGGTAATGTCAATACAGCCTCCCGGGAAAAATACCTCCCCGGCTTTTTGTCCGTCTATGAAGAGTTGTCCACAAGTTTGTATATAAGTGAATTCAAGTTCTATTTTGCGATTTTGCCAGTTTTCTGGAATGTCAATAGTACGGCGATACCAGGCATTGTTTAATTTTTTCCCATCAATATGTGCGGGCTTGCCTGAAGCTTTATAAATAACTTGAGTACTTCGTGGTTGCATCCAGCTGTTGAATCCCGGCCATATACCCGGAACTTTAAAGTATAGATTATAATCAGCCGACGCCGGAGCTGCATGAGCCGTGGCTGAATCAACCGGTTTAAATTGCCAGATGGAATTAAGGGTAATCCGTTCACGTTTGGCATTACGAATGTTTTCCGCATCGTTCATATTCCAAAGTTTTTCAACAGGGGGAATTGGAGCGCCTGTAAATTCCTCCGCGTCTTCCGCGTCTTCACGATTTTTAAATGCCCGCAACAATATATTGCGGTATTCCGCGATTCCTTTTTTGCCGAAATTCGCGGGATCAAATGACAGGCGTACCGCGTGTTCCGGAATTTTATAGATACGGGAACATTTTGTCCAATTATTTGCACCTGACATCTGAAACATTTTCGGCCAGCCGCCTACAGGTTTTTTGTCGGCGTTATAAAAGCGCATTGCCATTTGTCCGCATTGCCAGGGCTGATCTCCCTGAACCATGTTTTCAGTACGCATTTCCATATCCAACCGTAAATATTGCCATTCCGGTTCGAGGTGAACCGTTCCGTTACAGGCTGATCCGTGAGGCACACTGACATTAAGAAGCCCATTCGCTACATTCATGGAAGCGCCCCGGTGAACATAGATGTCTTTCGGATGCCCATTGCCGTCAATGATAATGTTGTCAGAAGCTCCATTCGCCAATACTGTAAAGCAGAAAGAAAAGAAAAAATATAATAAGAATTTCATAGTATGGTCATTGTTCCCGGTTGATTGGTTATTAATTGATTTTTCTCGAAATATTTGATTTTGTTCAAAACATTTTAGCGTTAAAAAATTTCCTCCTTGTGTGTTTTATTATTATTAGGAGTCGTTCAGAAATAACCTTTACATTTGCTCGGTTCTCGTGAATGCTTTTTGTGCCGCCGGCTCGTTACATACCTGAGGGTATGCTCCTCTCCTTCGTCCCAAAAATCAAATCACGATTTTCCCGGCAAATTGTCAAGTTAATTTCTTCACAGCTCCTTAGACATAATTTAAATATTTTATTATGGAGCCGGAAACATATAATTGATTCCGGAGACTCCTCCTTTTGCCGGAATGTAATATAACAACGTACCACCATTCCAGCAATAATAAGCAAGTTCATTAACATCAACCCACGAGCCGGAGCCGTCAGTCATAACCATGTTTGTTCCATCTGGAGGACGGCTGCTCTCTGGCGCATTATGTCCAAACCATGTGTTTCCTATCCGTAGATTCATACAGCTCCACATGGGATATGAGTTTTTGAGTTTTGAGATTTTAGGAGTGTCAAATGGAGTAAGCTTCATTTTTGTGGGATCCGCCGGTGCGAAAAAATAATAATTCAAGGTACAGCATGCCGGGTCGGAACCTGAATAATCAGCAGAATAATCCGGATATCTTTTTTTCAGTAATGTACTTTGACAAAAGAACATCTTATTTATATTCTGTTCTGATTTTCCGGCATATTCCATTAATCTCGCTATGATACCTGATCCGACAGGAACATCTTTTCTCAATCTATGTAGTTGCATACTATCTTTGCGGTCAGGAAGACAATCATTATTATCTGTTGTATAACTGAGAGTCGCAATCCCAAGTTGCTTGCGGAGACTAAGCTCTGATATTCGTTTTGCTTTTTCTTTCGCTGTATTCAAAGCGGGTAATAACATCCCTGCCAAAATCGAAATAATTGATATGACGATCAGGAGCTCTATGAGAGTAAAGTTGTTCTTCTTCATATTTATTTTTATTCCTTAAGTTGAATAAAGTTGTTTATACTTAATAATCTATATCGCCGTTACTTCTGAACAGAGTTGTAGCGTCATGATTTTGTCTGACCCATTGCAAATCTACTGGTTCCGCACCCATATCGCCTCGCAGTATGTTAAGTTTATTGGGATTGTGAACAGTCCATGCCCGTCCGCCCCAGGCGCCTATGGCGGCAGATGTTATCAGTTTTGTACTGTGATTGTTCATTCCAGTTCGTTTGCTGTCAGCCAGCAGTAAAAAACGTGACGGATATTTTATTTTAATAAGTCTTAGAAGTCTGTCTTCATCGTTTGTAGAATCATGAAAACGCTGAGTTGTTATACCCTTATAAACTCCGTTGGTCGCCCATACTCCCCAATGATTCATGCCGTAGGCGTAGCCTTTTGCCAGATCATTATTGGGTATCTGGTTGCCGCTGAAATAACGAGGGGATGGATTGGCTTCGCTGCACATATATGATCTTGGAACATTAGGGTTTATGAATTTGTCGTTGCATAGAGCCTGCGAATATGTAGCACAGGTGGTTGACAGTAAATTTACACTTGTAGCCACTATAGTTTGATTATAGGAGTCCGCATACATCCCAATAGATATGCCCATTTGTTTAAGATTGTTTAAACAGGCGATAGCTTTTGCTTTTTTTCTGGCGCTGCTGAGCGCCGGCAACAACATTCCTGCTAAAATAGCAATAATAGCTATCACAATCAAGAGCTCGATAAGTGTAAAATGCCTTTCTCTTCTGTTCATCTGTATTTCTCCTACTTTATTGATTTATTATTTTGTATTGCTGCGGTTGAATCACGTATGATCAATTCTCCTGAAAATGAAAGTTGCTGACCTTTCATGTATTCCGGCTCTTCTGTCTTTTTTAATATGATTTCAGCGGTGTTGTCGGCCATGTTTTTCATGCGAATATCTATACAGCTCAGTGGTGGATTGGCGAATTTAAGTAAAGACGATTCGTTAAACGTTATAATACTGACATCTTCCGGAACACGCAGTCCTTTCCGGTGCAGGTGGTGCTCTAGTTCAATGGCTGAAAGATTGCTGTAAGTAACAAACGCGGTCATCTTTTGACGTAATCCCGACTCCATTGCTTCTTCCAGTGAGTGATTGCAGTTCGCACTCTCCGGCATAGTGGTTAAATTTTGCTGAAGACAGAAGTCAAAATATGCCCCAGTGCGCTGTATTACGCTGTAATGATGTTCATTCATGGTGAAAGGAATTAATGAAGCAGGTCGGTATAAATTGAGGTATCCTATGCGACGATGTCCCAAATCGTATAAATATTGCATCGTTTTTTGCATATTTCCATATTCATCCGCCATTACCGCAGTTCCATTGGGACCGGAAACTCCATTTATGGAAACGTAGGGGATGCCGCTGGCGTCCAGCTCGGAAACCAGTTCGGGTACTCTTATATCCACTACTATCGCTCCAGATACTTTCCAGGGAGGAAGTTGATATATTTTACCATCTTCAAGCGTATGCAGAAGAAAATGAATACTGTAACCTTTCGATATTAATATAGCACGTATACGGTCAAGAGCCATGCGCGTTGAATCTGACATATCATGCAATAGATTAGGCAGCAATATCGATATTTGCTGATTTTGTTTTTGTCTCATAGACTGATATATAGGGTTGGGATTATAACTTTTTTCTTCGACACGTTGCAAAATACGTTTGCGCAATTCATCCGATACCGAAAAATTCTTCTTGCCGTTTATTACACGACTCACCGTTGAAGGTGATATTCCCAATTCCAACGCTATGCTTTTTAAACTCATTCTAATGTTGTACCCTTACCGCAATTAAGCAAGGCAAACCGTTTGCCTATGTGTTTATTTTAACACTTGTTTTTTTATAAGTCAATACTTTATGTTTAAAAAATCTTATTATTATTACGAGATTTATGCGTTAATAACGAAATACTCATACGTTTGAGACTCAGGGGGAAAGCGTGAAGTCCGGCTGTTATGTATGTTGCATAACAGCCGGATTAGTATTTTTAACAGGTCAGGACAGTTTTACCGGAGCTCCGGTCGCGGCGCTTTTGTATATGGCGTCAAGTATTTTCATTACCGTAAGACCTTCTTCGGCGCTTACGATGTGAGGAGTATCATTGACGATTGCGTCGGCAAAGCGGTAGTAGCCGTTGTGTTGTGCTTCAGGAGCAACACTATACTCAACATGGCGGTTGTGCAATTTGGTGTCAAACTGTCTGCCGTTTCTTTCCTGATAGCATTCTACATCAAAGGTGTAACCTTCGTCAAGATTGTATTGGAACATGCCGCCTTGAGTACCGAGTAGACGGGTTTCCATCATATCTTTGTCTTTTATGTTTGCCGCCCAGGAGGCTTCCAGTTCCAGCGTGGCGCCATTTTTGAATTTAATCATGGCGCAGGCAAAGTCTTCGACATCATAGGTTTTACCTACTTTTTGAGCTGCTGCGGTCGCGATTGGGTTAT
>JAFGXT010000006.1 GCA_016936495.1 Victivallales bacterium | reverse complement strand
TCTCTGGCGCGATTGAGAGCTGGAAGCAACAGCCCAGCCAGAATGGCGATGATGGAAATCACCACCAGGAGTTCCACGAGAGTGAAACGTCTGGAAATGCTTCTATTGTCAAATTCTATGTAATGATTCTTCATTGTCTTCCTTTTGCGAATAATTCCGGGGAAGGCGAATAATGTTTCCCCGGAATGTGCATATTTATTTGCGCACTACTTTTATATCTTTGAAAAAGACGTCTGAGTTGTTTTTTAATAATAGTTTGAGGTTGATTTTCTGTCCGCGTTTGAATGCTTCTGCGTCATATTCGGCTGAGTATTCTATTTTGCGATATTCCGGGCCAATATCAAACGCGTGTTCTGCCGACCATTTTTTGCGTCCCGGACCCGCCATGATAATTTTTCCCTTCGTACCTTTTTTAGCTTTAACCATAAAGCTTATAGTAACGGTACCGGGAGCATCTATGGTAAACGCTTCTGCCGCTATGCCTGCCCATGCTGCCGACAGTCCACCTAATTGTACACGTAAAGCCTGATTACTTTCTCCGTCATTTTTAACCATGGAAACACGGAGTTTGCATTTTCTTTTAGTTCCCGGGACAAATTCACTCCAATTGATGGTGTTGCCGGTGGAGAGGTCTTCTTCAAATAATACTTTTTCCGTTGCTGCGGATAATGAAGTGCTGAATCCTCCTAGTAAAGCAATAGCCAGGCATGTTTGGGTTATGGTGTTCAATATTGATATTTTCATAGTTTATATTCTCCATATTGTCAATTAAGGTTTGTTTATTTTAGGTCGCGGGCAAGTTTTTCGTTGTATTCATTGATTATGTCCACAATCCATTCGTAGTTAGTGTAATGATCCTGATTTATGACTCCGATATGGAATGATGTTTTTTTGTCAGTGTAAACCCACCATGCGGCAAGCGGGACTTTCTTTTCATATAGTATCTGATACATTTCACGGACTGCTTTTTTGTAGTCATTCATGTTTATATCTGGTGTGGCTGTCCAATTCTTTTTGCCGGCAGAATCTTTAAGAAGCAGTCCAAATTCTCCGATAAACAAAGGTTTTTTTAGTTTTTTAGCTAGAGCCATATGCCGATCTACCGTTTCAACAAATGGCTTCATATCGCATTTGCCGTCCTGCCAATGCATATATCTGTGTATACTTAAGGTGTCATAAGGATCGGGCGCACACCATTTTGCCGCGATAAGCTGTTCTGCTAACGTGTCTTTTTTCCATAAATTACGTAAGTTCATGGCACGGTTATAGAAGTCTTCGCGTACGCTTCCATTGCCGGTGGATATTGGGCGATATGGATCAAGTTGTCTGACCTCCTCGGCAAAAGCTTTGCTGATGGTCATTCCAAGTTCATGAGTCAGTACGTCGTTCTGATTTTTCTTTTTTCTTTCGTGAGGCAGGTTCCAGGCGTAATTGCTTTCGTTTGACCACTCCCACATCCATATAATCTTGCGGTCTTTGTAGCGGTTTATGAATTTTTTTGTATATTCTGCCATGAATTTTCTGCCTTTGCTGTCCGGGTTCATCATATCTTTTTGACTTTCATTGAATTCCCATGGAATATATTCGTGTTTCCAAAACAAGGTTGGAATCAATCCCACATTAGCTTTTTCGAATGCGTCAACCAGCAAGTCCATGTTTTCCCAGTATTTCTTTTCATCGTTGAAATATGGTTTCCAGTTGCCCAGATATCCCAGCCATGTGCGAACATAAGGGATTTTCTTTTTCCCTAGATATTCTATAGCTTTAAACGATTCTTTCGCGTCTTTGCCGACATTCAATACTTTATCGCTGAGGTAGCTTGCATTCAGTCCGAAGCCCCGGTATTCTTTACCGTCTTTGTAGAGCTTTCCGTTTTGCACCCGTAATACACTCATGTTGTTTTGGGCGTAGTGCGTAGCTCCGGCAAGTAATAAAACTCCGGTTACAGCCAGTTTCAGGCTGATTTTCCAATTAGATCTTTGTCTGATCATTTCTTTGCTCCTTGATTTTTATTTTATGGTTTTTGGTTTTGCTGTGTTTGAATTCATTTCCCGTGGCAGCAGACGTACATTTCCGTTTTTATCGCAAAAGTATATTGATGAGTCGGATTGTTCTCTGCCATGTCCATCCGCCCAGAACGCATAGAATTCCGGTGCGGGGTTGAGTGCGCTTCTTACATAAGTGTGATTGAATTTGCTGTTACGGGTGAGTTGTTTGACCATCTTCCAGGTGGAACCTTGATCTTTGCTTTCCCACATGGCTACTTCTCCGCCGGGATTATACGGCTGAGGGCCGGGCTCAGTCGGACCGATTATACGCCAGGTTCCGTCTTTTTCTATGTACAAGGAGCCCGTGTCGTAATTATTGTCGGAGCGCATAGCTGTTTTCCGTTCCCATGCTTTGCCGTTCCATCTAGCTGTTTTCCAGGTGCGTGGATCGTTTGCCGGGCCTGATTCAAAACCTTTGCTGGTTACATACAGTATCACCGGATGATTGTCCGCGTCAAATACAAGATCCTTGACATACACCAGCAGACCTTCCTGCTGATATTCATGGGTTAGAGCTGGATTAAGTTTTTCAGTGAGAGGTAACTTTATGCGCTTGCCGTCAGCCGTTTCCCAGTTTTTTCCCAGGTCGCGGGTTTGTACATAATAGAGGTTTGATCGATAGTTTACTCCTATTCTTCCCTTGGGACTGGCGGGGTGAAAATTGAATGCGGTTCCCGCAATCTTTTCATTTGCCATACTTATTTGATAATCTCCTCTTTCTATGTTGGCAATGCACTTCCATTCCGACCATTCAATACCGTCTTTGCTTGTCATGTAGAATATTTGTCTTCCCGGTCCGTAATAGGTAAAGAATGTAATAAATCCTTTACCTGCTACATACCATGGTTGGAGATACGAGAAGTTTACCATTGGAATGCGTTTGCCTTTTCCATCCAGCTTGGTAACCGGAAGTATTTCAAAGGAATCAATGTCATAAGGTTTTTTGCTTCTATACACATAGGAGAATCGGTTTCTGCCATGTGATGTACAAAATACCAGTATACGTCCTTCGCCATCTATGCACATAGAAGGATTGTCATGCGCGTCGCCGGTTTGCTTGTCCAACAGGGCGGTCGGACGAGTAACCGTATCATTATTATGATCATAGCATCCTGCCATAATGAATAGTTTTCTATTGTTGTCTTTCAGGGCTCCACCGTAAACAAAAAACGTTTTATTGACGTTTGGAGCATGAATTGCCAGGGGACGGTGTTTTGCGGTATATGTGCCGAATCCTCCGCTGTATTTGTAGACATATTCGTTGTTTGGCAATGGTTGGATTGCATACCAGACACCCCAGTAGCCGTCAAATTTCTTATTGATAAATGTGTTTTTTCCGGTAGCTCTATAATTTTTCAGGTCATCGGGAGATTTTTGGGAATGTCTTATTGGTGCGGCTTCTTTTATAATGGCGTGAAAACGATTCGACTTGGCGTTTTTCCATATTTTATTTTTCATATCAAACGTGCTGGCATTCCATAGTCCTGCCAGAGAGTTTCCTGCGACTTCAAGTGGAGATTTGTTTGCCGCCAGTTCTTTGACTTCGTCCGCGCTAAGAGCCTTGTTCCAGTATGCCACATCGTCCAAATGACCGCCAAAGTAACGTGATCCTGCCATTTCCGCAGCGATGTAGAGTGAGTCATTGCCTCCGACGGTGCGCTTTCCTGCCACTTTTGATTGTATTAATTTGCCGTTTTTGTAGATGCGAACATTGTTTCCATCATAAACTCCAGTAAAATGCACCCATTGTTTGATTTCTTTGAGCGGCGCTTGGGCTACTTTGGTAATGCATGGACGCTCCTCGATCAGCATGCGTATCTTTTTATCTCGCAAGTAGAACGAAAACAGTTGAGCTGATTCACCCTGGTTCATTATGGTGTGGTTGCCAGTGTTGCGGGGAAGTTTCACCCATGCCGCCACCGAGAAGTTATCCTGGTGATTGCTGATCCAATCTTCCACGACTGCATAACTGTTGTCCCGCAATTGTACTCCTTTACGTTCGCCGGCTGGTACGGTTCCGGGGTGCATTGTAAACACTGCAATGCAAAATAGAAAGCATTGTTTGATTGTTTTTTTGAACTGATATTTCAACATCATTAATTCCTTTATTTGATTAATCACCTTTTTCTACGCTCCACATTCCGCGACTGGAAGCCGCGGAAGTGTCGCCACCTTCAGGGCCCAGGGTAAGTTCCTGCCTTAAAGTTTGAGAATGTCCGTCACAAAATAGATAATTAAAGATCAGTTTACCATGCAGATTTTTTGCGATCCTTGAGTCTCTCTGATAAAAAGTATTCATTACATTACTGTTAGTTGAGAAGCCGGCAAGGTTTTTTGAGGTCGCACGATCCGTTAACGCTATTGTGCCAGAGGCGTCAGGAATCTGATTGAAACGTCTTATGTAGTTACGCCCGGCAGGACCCCATTGTGATTCATGACGGTCGGCATGTCCGTTCATAGAGTAACTGCGTCTGCGTCCGGTTCCCGAGACATAGCTGTTTGAAGGGAGCTCGTTGTCCGCCGGGCACTGTATTGCTTTGTCACTTACTGCAGGATTTGCTGCGTTGCCGGGCACACTTCGCAACAGCAGCGCGTTCTGCACTGATTCCGGGTACGCTCTGCCCATATACACACAGAGCAGGTCATCCCAGCAGGCTCTTCCTCCTGGTATTTGTGCGGGAACCAGAAAGTCATTATAATCTATAGCATACATGCCGATAGCTTTACCTATTTGATTTTGATTTGAAAGACAACTGATGCTTTTTGCCGTATTACGTGCTCTGCCCAGTGTCGGTAGCAACAATGACGCGAGGATAGCTATGATGGCTATCACGACCAGGAGTTCGACGAGTGTGAATTTTTTAGTTTTCATTTGCCTTTGTCCTTTTGTTTTGATGGTTTAATATTTGATGATTGACTTTGATTGTTTTTTTCGTTTATTACCATTATAATGGCTTGGGCTACTGCATTACCGAGGGCTTCCTGTTCTTGTCCTCTGAAATGAACATTTTTGCCTTCTCGCCATTTATCAAAAACTTTTGAATTGCGGACAACCCCATTCAGGTCATTCACATATATTTCCGGGTATTTACCGATTACTTCCAGAGCCGCTTTGTTATAGATCAAGTCTTCATCCTTGCGTCGTCCGTATTGTCCGCCGCTACTGTTGGGAACTGGAGTTGTCGTACACCATAT
>JAFGXT010000056.1 GCA_016936495.1 Victivallales bacterium | reverse complement strand
GTGAGAACCTGCGTCGGTCGTTCAATTGGGTCGTTGCTCGTCGATCCATTCTCAAGGTCATGCCGGACGCCTTGGTCTGTGGCGACTGGAAGATTCCTTACAACCAAATTGATGAAGCTATCCTCTTTTCAATCTGGTCGATTTCCCCCGGTTTCCTGCTCCGTATTAGATCAGGAGAAACCGTTTATCAATTTGGATTGAATTGGAATCCATTCTGGAAGAGGGAGTTGCCTTTTCCTGTTTCCAGAGAAAAGGGAAAGCTTAAATATTCAACGTTTAGCATCATAGCCAGAGTGATCTTGCTTGGCTACGTTGCTTACATGATCTGGAAACATATGAGCAGATAAATTTGCTTATAAAAGCATTAAGTTTACGTCGCTAAAGTGCCAAAACGGGTACTCCATGTTAGCCGAAGAGAATCATGATGAAAGAGATCATCAGGTATTCCCGGCTTTGAAAAGCCTTTTTTTACGGAACATAGAAGTCTTTACGCTGAATTTGCTAGAGAGGGAGCGCACCCGGCATGATATTATAAATATCGTTACAACAATTCGTGGAAATTGTTTGGTAAATGTTGAGAACAGCTATTCCTATGTTATTTTTGATTTAAGATGGGTATCATATGAATGATATCTGATAACTATATAATAACTTGTTATGCTAAATAAAATTTATTCATTTAATGGCAAATAATTGGAACATCCCAGATTAGGTGATGCGCGTTTAATCAGACAAATTTGCGTTCGCTTTTTCAATTGACGAATTTTATGTTTTGAATTGACTTTTTCGGGGAAGTTTTTTAATTTTTATTGTAGCTGAATTCATTGTTGACGAACCAGCGTGCTTTATAAAATCTGGCTTTGGTGAGTGTCATTTTCTTCCCATTTACAATTGTAATAGAATCATTCCACCAGTGTTCGGCTGGAGTTTGGATTATAATTTGTCCAGTGTCAGGGTGGCGGCTGATGCTTTTGATGTTTTTTATTTTTAGTAAGGTTTTAAACTGGTGTGTAACGGTGTCAAACTCCAGGACTTGACTTGTTCCGCTCAAATAAAGGCGGCGTGTATGTGGAATAGGGAACAGATCATGTCCGCCAAATTTATTGGATGGGGCATGGAATTCTTTAACTTTCACAAGTTTTGGATCTTTTTTGCTGAAATTGTACTTGAAAGCAGTTAGACAATTTAGGCCTAGAATCCACAAGAGTTGTTGTTCATGATCCCAAACCACTCCATGTGCATCCGGATATGGCATGTGGATGCTTTTAATTTGTTTTGGAGTAGTGAATTTTGAGGAACGGTTGAAGATTTTAATAAAATTTCCGGTGCTGGAAACTGAAACGATATTACCGTCCGGCAACATCTCCGCCGAGTGAGGGTTACCTCCGGCAAAAGCATAAAAAACAGTTTTTTTACAGGCAATCTCAATTAAAGCGACTGCTCCACCGGAAGCCGTTATCAGTATGTTGTTACCATTAATCACACACTTTGCGTCACTGAGGTTGTTAAACCATGCTTTATGTTTTGCCGCAATTACTGAATCGTTTTGCGGAGACCATCTCCATGCTACTGCGTCTGTACGGTTCCAATTTTTGGATGGTTTCAATATTATGATTTCATTATTAAGTTGTTCTGTACAGACAATGTTACCGTAAACGTTTGCAGAATGTCCTGATTTTTCAGCCTTAGAGGCAATAGCGAAAACAACAGAACTTGTCGTCAACAGTATCATTATTATTTTGTTCAAATTATTTTCCTTGGTGTCTGAAATTCTCCCGACAAGCCATATATTGCGAAAGCAATTCAGTTGAATAACGTGATTTATTATATGGTAATGGTAAACTCATTCCTGCTGAATTTGCTAAGTTTGAGTTTATTTGAAAATTTCCCCTGGTCTGTAGTTATTTCAACATCGTAATCACCGTAGAAGCCGTGGAAACTATTGTCGCCGCCGTTGATATAATCAATTTTGGCATGATGAGTCCACCATTCTTCTTTTATAAGTTTTTGCAAAGCCTTGTAAGCGGGTTTGGGCGTCATGTCATAATTTACGAGTCCGGCGCGTAATGAGTTTTCTCCGGTTTCTGAACCCAGTGGTGCTCCGGCTCCGGTTCCGTCCACCATATTCCACCAAATTATGGCGTCTGTTGCCGGATGACTGAACCACAAGCGGTAGAGTTTTTCTGCAACAAGCTCCTGAAAACGATCTCCATCGCCGAGGTCGCGACGACTGATTATGCTGACTTCCGACATGTTTATCGGCAATTTTAATAAGCTGAATTGGTCTAATATCTGATAAAGCCTTTCCGAATCCATGAATTTTTGATAGGTGCCATCCCGCAGCAACCATTCAAACATATGGAATTGCAGACCTAAGCCGCTGACTTTTAGATTTTTATTCAATAACTTTTCCACAAGAAGATATGGCGGAGTGTTTTCCCGTGAGAATTGGAACCACATGTTATCATCATTATAATTGAGTTTACATCCTGGGAAGTACTTTTCCGCCAACTCAAAAGCCAATTCAACTGAATGCTCTGGAAGAATATCCGGGTTATAGGTTTGTGCTTCGTTATAAACATCCCAATCGTGAATTCTAGTTGCATAACGTTCGGCGATATGCGCAAAACGTCTTTCCCACAGGTTACGGATTTTCCGTTTGTCTCGAGGTACCCATTCCGGTATGAACTTATACCATGCCAATGGATGTCCTTTTATTTGTATCGCATTGTTTTTACAAAAATCACAGACTATATCCGGCGGTGGTCTGCGGTAGATGGCTGCGCTGTTTCCTTCAAAGCGTTCTTTGCCAGGTTCTGGTTCCAGATCACTCCAGTAGAAAGGTGCTACCGCAAGATTGAAAATGTCGGCGAACCGTTTTTCATATGCTTGATTATGTTCGTCATCCGGAAACTGTTCGAGCATAAAGATGTTGCAACCAAATTTGTATTCATGACTTTTCTGTCTGAGTGTTATGGAAGCTATCGGAACAGGTATACCTGCGGAATCAAGCAGATTTATGCTGCCGAAACCTTTCCGGTGCAATTCGGTGTTAGTCTTGATTTTGAACTCAAGTTCAGTGTTTTTTCGGAGTACTCCATCGGATAGTTTTAATGCTAAATCGTTCATTGTTTACTGATTTACCTTTTTGCGTAATGTTATTCCTGTGAAAACCATAATTCCTTTACCTGAGCTTTTCAGCTCTATTTCTTTCAAGGTTTTTTGGGGAAAAGGATTATTGGATTTCATATAAAACAAATTTCTCTCAGAATGATCTTTCAGGGATACTTTTTCCACCGGGAGCATTTCGGTTTTTCCATAAGGATCGCAATACCAGTCTTGAGTGTCGATCATATTGCGCACGGGGATGACGGCTTTTTCACCATCAGAGAAACGCAAAGTAAGTTCAGCCAGATTTTCACCTCGTTCCTTTGGCGTGTACATGGCGCATGTTACAGCGTGGATTTCCGAATATGTTCCTGATGGAACCTGAACGCGTGCTTTGCGAGGAGCGTCCCAGTTCTTGTCAGATACAATCAGCATTTTCGTGTCAATTAAGAATGGAACTCCTGCGTATTCTTTTTTGCCTGCCAACGCTTCAAGGGGCGACAGGTCGATTTTCGCGCCTTTGCCGTTGTTTATCTCGCTTTTGCATGATGAACCATTTAATTTAAGAGTAACTGATTCCGAGGCGGGGAACGCCGGTGGAGTTATTTTCTTCATTTCAACTTCGTCACAACTGATAGTTCCGGCGGCTTTGTCAACTCCAAATATCACCGCGAGATTTTCTCCGGGTACCTGATCTATGGTTATATCAAAAGAATAACGGACATAGTGGCTTTCCGGAGGAGTCTGGAAATTCTTTTTCTTCAGGTATTTTGCTCCTGAGGTAGTGTCAAAGGCGCATATGTACGGGCTTGCTTTGCCGGATACATTTCTGAATGAAGCGCTTATGCGGTAAGTTCCCGGTGATAATATTTTAATATAGCTGAACAGGTAAACCCGTCCTTTCCCGGAGGTTGTCATGTTTACCGCATAATTACCGCGCAATGGTGTTTTTGTGTTTATTCTGATAGTGCCTTGAGGGTCATATTTCACTCTTGTTATCCACTCGGAGGGGGTACAATACTCAATGCCGCCCATTGAATCTCCGCCAAGTTCTTCAAAGCCTGTATTTGAAAGCAGCTGTCCGGCGTCAAGACGTCTGATTCCGTCTATTTTGGGTTTTTCGCTGCTTATCACATAGATCATGCTGTGATTGGTGCGGACGGTGTTTTGATGTATTTTCACCTGGTCGCCAAGCAGATCATATATTTCCGCATCTGTATTTTTCAAGGTTATTTCGTAATCTCCAGAGCTGCTGCCGATTGCGCAAAGGTATTTGCCATCGTTGCGGCGTAAAAGATGTCTGAGGTCAAAGTCAGCGCGCGATAATTCGGGCAAGGTTCCCTCATAAGTATCACAAGTGGCGAAGAACTGTTGATTAACTGCGAAAACGTGTAATGCGTCTTCTGGTGACATGCGGTGTCCGTCGGTCAGGAACTCATGCCATCCAAAGGTCATATATTTGTCGAATCCGTGCTCAAGGAACCAGAAGTTTATAGCTACGGTCAGGTAACGTATTTTCTTTTTATCCTTAAGGATGTGCCACATTTGTTCAGTTTGCCACAGCGGCATTTCCGGTTTACGTTTTCTGATCATTTTTTTCATTTCCGGCACATTGACTAAAGCTCTGTATGCGTGCAGATTCCAGATGTCAATGTAATTTGCGGCGCCCATGTCAAGGAGTTTTACGGGCATATCAGTATCGCATACTTCTGGAATCATGCTGAATCCGGATATCAATACTTTGTTTTCAGGTGCCGCATTGTGAATTATTTTTGATGCTGAAACAAGTAAATCATAGTATTCTTCTGTGGTTCCAGAAAAACTGGCGGCGATGCCTGGCGGCTTGAAATCGACTTCGTTATATATTTCATAATGACTTATGCGACCTTTGAAATGGTTAGCGGTTTTTTCTATATAATTTTTCCATTCGTTTATATTTCCGGGTTTCCAGCGTCCGGGGCGGTTATAGCGGAATTTGAATTTCTTATACTCTTCGCCAGTTGGCGGAGGTTCCGCCGTCCACAACGGGGGATAGCCCATAACCGCCAGAATATTTACATTAGACGCTATAAAAGCATTGACGACCTGATCGGCGGTTGTAAAATCCCATCTGTCTTTCATCGGTTCCAATTGAAACCAATTGAGTTCCGGCGCGCCCCAGAATCTTACCCAGCGGAGATTTATGCGTTTGAATAATTCGGGTTCGCGGTTATTTGCGGCACCTAGATATTCGACTAGTTTTCCTTCTGAACCTGCAATTCGGGGAAGTACTGAAATGCGGAATGTGTGAAGTGCGGTTTCAGACGAGGATGCTTCTATGGTATATAATCCGGGTTTGTATGGCGGTAGATCAAGTATTACTTTTTTTTGTATGGTTCCTGCTTTTAGATGTAACTTTCGGTTTATAAGTTTCTTTTTTCCGGCAGTTGAAGTCATATTAAGTTTAATGTTCAGGTCTATGTCGTTAGCTGAAAAATTATTTACTGCAAAAGCTAATTTGATATCTTCGTCGTCGTAGAAAATTCTGTTTGCGACGGTATCAAACGGCGCCAAAGATATAAGATTGCCAAAGGATTGAGCCGCGAAAAATTGTGGTTCCGACAGCTTGTTGGCAAGAAGTGTGCATTCGTTGTCGGCGGTGAAATCTTTGTTTGAGTCGAAGTTTAACGCATCGCGGGAAAGCTGTGATGCGCTTATCGCTATGCGACTGACATAAAATGGCGCCATACGTCCTATCTCCCAAAAAGGCGCCATTGGCATGAGTTCTTTTTCAAACGCCGACCTGCCAATCTGTTTGCCGTCAATATAGAAAAACAATCCTGCAGGTCCCCACGTTAATGCGACATTTATTTTTTGTCCGGCTTTTACCGGACTTTTCATGTCCGTTAATCCTAATCTTTTGTTACCGCTTGTTCGTGTAATTGCAGAAATCCCATCCCATTGGTCAAGACCCGGAGTCCTGTATACCCCCAACACCGTAGTCGCGCCCTGATGATACTCTTTTGATCTTACTCCAAAAGCGAAGGGCCAGGCGTTACGCATAGACTCCAGATCACAATGGGGAGTCATTGTCAGTTGCACTGTTCCTTGTTTGGCGGAAATAACGCCTGCGGTAGGATAGTATAATTGTTTGCAGCTGTTTTCCAACATTGCGGCAAAAGACGCCGTGTTAAAAAAAATAACGGTACATGCGATGATGAATTTCAAAGAAATATTTTTCCATGGTATTTCCAGAGTAGTCATATATTGGTCTTTCATATTGTTTTCTGATCCTTTGGGGGAATCCGACAGATTAATCTGCCGGAGATATGTGTGTATTGCTTTTGGGGAACTATCAGAATTTTAGTAAACTTTACCGCTTACGCTCCAGGAATGTTTCTGCCGTCATGGCGGTGCCAGTTGCTTTCCGCAGGAAGACCGTAATAATGATAAAATATACTTCCATTGGTTTTGTACATCGCCTGCGCGCCGTATTCCCCTCTGATTTGACTCCTTCCAGATGACACATGTCCATCTACAAAAGAACAGTTGGTCTGATGTCCTCCCATATGAATAGGCCATATTATAGGACCATCGCCAGGTGAATTATAATAAGCGTTTACAAAAAGATAGCCTAGCGGATCTGACATTTCCGCCGTGCGTTCCCTGCGTGCGGAATCCGCGAAATTTATAGTCTTTGAAGGTGTCTTGAAAGAATTCTGTTTTAATGGTACTTTGGGAGTCCCTAGATAGGACGTGGCAAAGTATAGATTTATTCCGTAATCGCATACCGTCCAGTTGGAACTGCTTGGATCTGAAGTATAAGATGTCGGGTTATTCCAGAATTTATTATACCATCCACCACCTAGAAGCCGTTGTCTGGATGGACACATCATCATTTTTTTTGTCGAATAACCGTTGATTACGAAGATACTTGTCCAGTAGTCCCCGGCATATGACGCTGGAACAACAAATCCATCAAAGTCCACGGAATAAGCCTGATATGTTAATCCTAACTGCTTCAGATTGTTTGTGCACGCGATGCTTTTTGCTTTGTCTCTGGCATTGTTTAGTGCCGGAAGCAGCATTGAGGCTAGAATCGCGATGATGGCTATTACGACGAGAAGTTCGATGAGTGTGAATTGTCTGATTGCTTTTTTCATGTTTACTTTCTCCTTTTGGGATTTATTTTTGACAAAATTGCAATTGAACTTTTTGATCTATATTAGGTTTATTTGTGCAGGTGCAATGTTCTCGCATCATTTTGACCGCCATTTTTCCTATATTGAATGCCGGGACTGCCAGATATGGAAGCTTAGTGCCAGCCGGACACATATCCAGAGAGACTTCCGGTATGATAAATTTAACATCTGGATAATATTTGGTGAAAGCAATAAATGATCCGGTAGCATTTACTACCCGGTAGTGACCGGTATTAAGTTTTTCTTCCGCTTTCATATATATTTCTTCGTAACTGCCTTGCAGATAATTGTTTTGATCCCATGTGATTCCGGCGGCAGAATATGCAGCGGCAATGCCTTCACGTTTTTTGCAGGAAACACTCTCGTCATTTGTATCCAGAAAAAGTATGTCAGATGAATACCCCTGTTCAATAAGCCGCCTGGTCAATTCGTAGCCATAATGATAAAGATCAAGATTGATGCTGCTTCCATAATTGCATGTTATCTTGGGCATCACATTTATCAACGTGGTTCCGGATTGACGGATTAAATCAATAAGATCGACTCTGTCGCTTGTTGCCCATATCCAAATGATGGCGGCGATGTTTCCGCGTAATTCAGCCATCATAGTCTGTTGAGGATTGCCAAAGAAATGAATGTTATTAAGAAGATAACGGTCTCGACCCAACTCATGATAAAGCCCTGACAGAATAGATTGAGCCATACTGTCAATGTAGCTGCTCTCTCCATCCCCGACTATTACTCCGACCATAGGCATGTGCAATGAACGGCGGATTACCTGAGGACTTATAAATGTACCGTAATGCTGGCGTCTGATCAATAAACCTTCATCTGTTAATATCTGAAGAGCTTTTCTTACCGTCCCGCGGGACATGCCGAATAATTCACACAGCTCCCGCTCGGTAGTCAGAGGCACTAATGCCTCACCCGGATCAGCAGTCGCTATCAGCGTGAATACATAGCGCCTGATCTGGTGATACCCGGGAAGTGTATTGCCTGAAATCTGTGCCGACATATAATCCTCTTTTTTATCGCTGTGTACAAATATGAACAAAACTTAATATGAGTATACTTCATAAAAATAATATTGTCAATAGTACATATGATTTTTTTGCATTGAAAGTTCAATTTACAACAAATTCTTTTTTTCTTTTTTTCTTGAAAAATGTATTGACTTATTATTACATAAGACATATAATATAAATGTCTGATGAATGTCCGATTTATGTGGAGTTTTATAAAAAGTGAATACAGATGGAAAAAGTTTGCCGTTACGTGAGAGCTTAAAGATACGGCATTACATCATGAATTTAATCTACCTGCATCCCGGGGAGACGGTTATGATTCCGTCTTCAAAGGAACTGGCGGCGATGTTTAATGTAGCTCGCAGTACGGTAACGCTGGTGTTGCAGAAGCTTGTCGCCGAAGGCTACCTGGAGGGTAAACGTGGTATAGGTACATTCATAAAGCATGAAAACTTTATTCCGATCGGGGATCGTATGGCGCCGTTGGTGGGGTTGCTTGCCGGGGACGGTAAATATTTCTATTATCCTCATCAGGTGTGGGCGGTGATGGCGAGTTGCGGGATGGAATTAACCGCACAAGGATATAATGTTCGTCCACTTACTTTGACGGGAATGACAGAGGAGGATATTTTTCAAGAGATATCGCTTCAGTATCTTGACGGGCTGGCATGGTTTGACTCTTCCCCGCGCCGAAGCGCGATCATTCATCGGCTTAAGAATTCAGGACTCAAGTTTGTAGTGCAGATGAGCAGTCGGATGGACGAGACTTGTCATAATATAGACAGTTTCAGTTTTGATTTTTATTCAGCCGGCTTGGAGCTGGGCAGAATTTTGTTGTCGGAGGAACGCCGGCACTTGTTTTTTATTTTTGAGAATTCCTTGACTTCAAGTATATTGGAGGGAATCCGCCGGATTTATGATGATGCTGGTTCTTTTTTGCGGGTGAATAGTTTTGACTGGTCTGAAGCGGATGTTTTCACTCGTATTGAAGCGATGCTGGCGGATAGTCCTCCTGATTCCTTGTATGTTCACGGCGGACACCTTGAAGTTGTGGCTGAAATATGTCGCCGGAGAAAGATCAATGCAGAATCATGCCTGATGATAGCTGAAGCTCATGTGGCAAAAAAAGATTTTCATGGTTATCTACTGGATATTCCTTTCGAACAACTGGGTCGCAAAATGGCGACACATCTGTCCGGGATGTTCAATCAATCTGATTTATCTCCGGTTGGCAAAACAAGCCTTCCGGTTAAAATATCGTACATTTAAATATGATTTTTTATTAATAAAGGAGATTAGAAAATGAGATGGAAAAAATTCACACTGGTCGAACTCTTGATTGTTATAGCTATTATTGCCATACTGGCGGGGATGTTGTTGCCCGCGCTTGGCAAGGCAAGGGACAAGGCAAAGTCAATTCAATGTATTAACAATTTAAAGCAGCGTGGTATGACGTTTGCGATGTATTGTAACGACAGTAATGATATCCTTCCATGTCAGTATGTGTCTGGGAGGTATCATGATACATGGACTGTCAATCTGTTTGGCAGTGACACCGAATCCAGAAAAAATCTTAATGATACATTTTGTTGCCCCTCAGTGCGTCCTTATGTCATAGATAGAACTGCATCAATGGCCAATTACTGGGTCTACGGAATGAACATGCTCAGCTTCGGATCCAATTATGAGTCTGGATTTGGGAAACCGGGTTTTTATCTCCGGCTTCCAGGTTTCACCTCCGATTCCAGAATGATCAATTTCAAGAAAATGCGGCATGCTTCAAGGTATCTTATTCTAGCAGATTCCATTGCGATCTCAGGAGGCAATACCGGGCATCAATATTTTACATTTACCAGTGCCGCAGTTGGCTTTCATTTTCGTCACGGAAAATCGTGTAACGCATTATTTGCTGATGGTCATGCGGAAAGCGGAAATTTTGAGCAAGTGCGCAATGAGTGGTTAACCAATGCCACTGCTAATGGATATAATACCAACAGTAAGTATATAAAACAAAACATGAGCAGTTATTAATTAATCAAGGAGAGCATTATGAATAGCAGAATTTTAATCAAGCCATTACTGATTTTAGCTGTGGCGCTTACATCCGCTTCTGGTGAGGGGAAAGAGATTAACTGGATATTCAAGGATAAAGAGTGTCTTTCAACAGTTTCTTTCTATTGCAGTTACAGACCGGCAAAAGCAAACTTGACTTTGGATACGGCGGAAACATTGAATGGAGCCTATCAAGGAGCGATAAAGGTCAGTGTTATTGCATCCGGTAATCCCAATGACATTCAACTTAATCTGCCGGCGAGGACTCAATTTAAACGAGGAGATGTCTATTGTCTCCGTTTTTGCCTTAAGACACTTAACGAGGCTGTCTTTGAAGTACGCGTGATGGATAATGCGCCGCCTTACCATTCGCATGGCAAAGACAGTACACTTAAAGTATATACGCGAGAGAACGAATGGGAAGAATTTAATTTGAAATTTACTGTGCAACGGGATAGTGATTCGCTTCGCACTCCAAGCTTATTCCTAGTGCTGCTGGGCGCAAGTCCCTGACCCCCTTTATGCCTTCAGGGCTTTGCCTTGATATGTCCATTTGAATGGCTTGCTCATG
>JAFGXT010000055.1 GCA_016936495.1 Victivallales bacterium | reverse complement strand
CTTTGATTTTTAGTCGAGCAGTGAAAGTTCAGCCTCGCAAACCTGCGTCCGAAGAGGGGTCAGGGACTTGCGCCAGGCAACACTAGGTTGACTCTTTCCTTCTGGATATAATGTTGTGGAGCCATTCCAAAAGCGGCAGTAAAACGTCGAATAAAGATGCTGGCACTGATTCCTGCGATTCTAGCCATATCAGAGTTCTTGTATTCCCGGCATGGTTCACGTTGGATCATACGTCGAATCTCCAACATGTCAGAATCGACAGACTGCAGTGAGGTAAAAAGCTCAGAAGGAAGTTTGGTTATTGCGGTTGAGCAGAATGCAAATCCGTTCATTATTGAATTAACTCCACGAACATTTTTATCAATTGCACTGCTTAACTGGTTGCCTAATTCAGTAAGTATTGAGTCTGCAGGAAAATCAAAAATTCTATCTCGACAGCTACAAAAGTCTTCATCCAGATTAAAATGCAACACCAATTTATCAAGGATTCCTTCTGTTTTTCGACATGCAAACGGTGTCTCCGCTGCTATAATGTAAATATGCCCGGGATGCAGAGGTATTTCTTGTCCTTGATAAATTATGATTCCATTATCAGAAAGAGGAAAATATAAGCGCCAGAATGGAACCTGCAGCATTTCTTCTGTGTAATTCCAGGTGTCAACTTTCGCACGACCACAGATTATAATTTCAAGTCTAGTATGTCCGATTTCAATCGTATCATGTTCCGGCATGTGCTTTCTATATCCCCGTTAAATAAATTCTTTTGCATAATTATAGTCATAATACAAAGAGTCTGCAAGTTATCCAGATAATATTCGCCGCTAAATTTTAAATAAAAAAGGAATGATGCCTCAGGGACACCATTCCAGAGCCAATGGGTTATCAATAATTGCAGTCTGATACTATTCGTTTTCGGGAGTTAAAACTAACAGTTTGACACTGAAAGCAGGAATTTTGATTCCAAATTTGATATTTCCTGACTTATTTGCTGTTACTGTTTTCAGTTTTTGGGGAATCAGTCGGCTGGCGCGGTTAATACGGTCAACTACTTCAATATTGTTTTCGCATATTTCCTGAGTAAGTTTTTCTTTTGTGGCTAAATACCACGAATTACTTTGGGTCGCGGACAGTTCATAACAGGTGACCGTATATCTGGCTCCTTTCGAGACTCCATTTATCTGGATATTGACCTTTGTTGAATATTTTTTTAAAGGATCAACATCGAAACTATAGCACAGAACCTTTATTGTTTTTTTATCTTTCACTGCCATTGTATAAATTGGTTCGCAATCAGCTTCAGCTTTAAGGCTTTTGCCGCCATTGAGCCATGAAAGCATCTGAAAAATTCGTGTCACGGGTTTAAATATACCATGAAACGTGACCATGGTAGGTTCCCCGAGAAATTCAGGCGTATTGCTTTGCATTGGACTTTTCTTCAGTCCTGTGGCATGGCGCACAGGAGCAAAGTAGATGGGGGATGCATAGAAGAACGCCATCAGTTCTACTCCCAGCCGGCCTGAAAAATTCACCATATGTAGCGTACCGATAGCCTGTATGTGATTATCGTATGTTGAATTGGGAGGGCTTTTCGGGGTTACTTCACGATAGATTGCGGCAAATTCCGTGTTATAAAGAGCAAGCTTTTTCCCGGTTTTCTTTTCGAAATATTCGCGATACCGTAAATAGCGAAATATTTGCTCTTCAGCTGCGCGCCAACTCAAGTCGTTAACTGATCCGCCAAGATAACCGTGATAACTGATGGCATCAAGTTTGGTGCCTGTTTTTCCTGTGGCAAAGTTGGTCCCTTCTGCACAATGTTTCAACATTGGCATAATAAAGGACTCCGGTGGACCGCTTGGACCGGCAATAAAAATATCTGGCAATGCCCGACGACATCCGGCAATTGTATGGTCCTGCATTTCTAGAAAGTCCCCCAGAACATTCGGCTTGCCCGTCCGGCCATGAAAAGTGGGTTCAGTACTCGGTTCATTGCCGGTTTCAAAAATCCAGGTACGAATTTCATCCTCTCCATAATTATCGATCAGAAATTGAATAAAACGATAATTAAATTCCTCCCACAGTTCATAATTCCAGGGCTTATTATGAGAATCGTTTTCAATTGCCAGACAGTTGGGAACAGGCTCCAGTCCGAAAATTGGCTTGGTTCCGCCCTTAATGATTTCATGGTCTAGATAATATTTTATCGAGGAGAAATCGGTAAGAAGTCTACCCTCTTTATCAAGTCGGCACACCGGAGGAAAAGGTTTATTTCCATCATCGGGGTTGAGGCGGGTATTCATGAAAGTCACTCCGGTTTCTCCGTTATCCCAACCGAATCTGGTTTTACCGTCGACTAGCAGATGGTCGCATATGGTATTGCCTACAAATCCATTATGCACACGAACATATTTGATCCCAAGTGATTGGCGCATCATCAGCCACCGTTCCGCCCCTTCAAGATGAGGACCGGCGGTTCCGATACTATAGGAATATATCCGGTCAGAGCAATGCCGGTCATAAGCATCCAACGGGCTGGAATAGATACGTCCGGATTGGTCATCCGCATTGACCGTGACATTAACCTCATTGGTGTTTTTCGGCCTGGATGCCATTGGCTTCAAAGTGGCTTCAACCAGAACCTGAAGATTGTCAAAATAGATATTTCCACTACTGCCATTTGTCATTCCCAATACCCACTGGACGTATTGTGGAGCCCCATCCTTAGAAAAATCGATAGTCTTTTCATAGGTTTTCCAGTCCTGTTCTCCAGAAACCTCTGCCACGTCAATTGTTTTGATTGTCTTATAGTTGGAATCAAGCAGGTTTATTCTGGCAAAGCCACCCTTACCCCTAACTCCACTACTCTTGATACTGATTCTAAGAATAGCAGAAGTACCGCTCAACACTCCAATGCCAGAATGAACTTTACATGGAGCAACAATCTTCAACGAAGAATTACGATCCTGCTTTTCTTCTGTAGTTGCTACCGCAACCTCTCCGAAATTATTATGCCTGTTATCCGGCGAGAAAAGCTCATAACTAAACGGAGTTTTGTCACTGTTGTATTTGACTTCAAAGGAACCATTTTCAATTGCATTGACGAGCATCGTACTATTTTTTTCGGGTAACTTTCTTTTCCATACTCTGAAATCGTCAATCCATAACCGCGAGCCTGCAAGCGCCTGGCTTTTTATGGCCGGACGTAGCCATACGGTAGTATCTTTAGGAGTCCAGCGTGCTTCTGTATAGACCCAGTCTTCGTCCCCTTCCTTGAAACACATACCCTCTCCCATTATGGCATACATGTCATACCAGTTGCCGTTGACAGCTCCGTCTGCACGTAACTGCTGAAGACCAATTCCAGCCCCATACAAATCTTTTGAACGAAAATAGTAATTTCTCTTTCTGCTCCAGGCTGAAATATAGTATTCATAGCCCGGTTCAACTTTTATCTTATCTGTTGAGATCAATTCTCCACCGTCAACGTATAAAGACTGTTTTCCGGAGTGAAAAACCTTATTGTCTTTTTTAAAGGTTCCCCAGAGTACACGCCAACCATCATTTCCAGGGGGATTTTCAAAAGTACCGTCAAGATTATTAAGCAACATTGTTACTTTACGGTTGCGGAAATCTTCCGCATGAAGATTCCACCAACATGATGAACTGATAAGCAAAGCAATCAAAATCAAATGACATTTTTTTGTAAAATACAACATTATAACTCCTTTTTAATAAATGATTAACTGTATTTTTTTTATTAAGCATCAAGGCTCTATATTGCAGATTTCAGTAGTTACCTGATTACGGGAAATACTGTCGACGTGCATATCCCACCAGGTAACGTTGGCTTGTTTGCCATGATGAAATCCCCACATGCCGCCATCGCTGTTTGTGGCAGTAGCCAGATATAGCCAGTTTGTTCTCCCGCCAGTACTCCAGCCGGTATTATATTGTCCTGTTGGCAGTTCACCATCAACATAAGCAAGAAATTGTGAAGGGTTTCGGAGTCGGTGAATTGCAAAATAGGCGGAAGAACCTTCCCAGGGCCAATAGGAGAGACCTATCCGAAGATAGGTATTACGCGCCTCTGGTCCAAGGTGGCGAATTCCGGGACATAACCATGATTTCATTGATTGTCCATTATTTTCGGGGTTGCTGGATGAACGGACTTTGTCATTCCACCATGGAGTCGCTTCTCCTGTTGCATAAGCAGCAGGAACCATGTTATTATTCTCGTCAATGTAGAACTGTAATTGCAAAGCAATCGTTTTCATATTATTTACACAGCTGATAGAATATGCCCGGTTACGGGCAGTGCTTAAGGCAGGAAGCAGAATAGCAACCAGGATAGCGATAACTGCTATCACAACCAGGAGTTCTACGAGGGTGAATTTTTTTAATGAAGTGCTAGTGGTTTTCATTTTTTGCATTTCTCCTTGCTATGTAAACTTAATAGAATCCCACACGGATTGTTTATATATTAATATTGTAGCATGAGCACATCTGAAATGATATTAACCACAATGCCCTTTTTATGCACTATTATCTTAATATAATCAAGCCTGTGTACTTCCCTTGCGAAATTTTCCCGGACTGATGTAGCGGAATTTCGTGAAAGCACGGGTGAAATAATAACGGTCACAGAAGCCGGTCTTTTCGGCTATTTCCTCTATGCTCAAATCAGAGTGCAATAACATTGTGGACGCCTGCCGAAGGCGCTCTTCAAGGATATATTGCTGTGGAGCTTTGCCAAAAGCAGCAGAGAAACTGCGGACAAAAATCGAAGTGCTGACGCCCATTTTTTTTGCCAATTCCGCATTTTTGTATTCCCGTGAAATGTCACTGCGGATTTCACTGCGGATCGCTCGCAATCTGGGATCCATTTGATCTTTCGGGGCTAAATATTCCGGAGGAAGCAGATCAATCACGGCAGAACAAAACGCCAATGAACACATATCTGAATATCGGTCTGTATTTGTGTTCATTTTGCCTTTGGAGATAAGTTTTTCCGCCAGGCCTGTCGTTATCGCATCAGCAGGGAAATCAAAAACGGTATCACAACAATTACAGAAATCATCTTCCAGAAGAAAATGGCAGACAATCTTATCAAGAGTTCCATCTGTTTTGCGACATGAAAATGGACTTTCCGGGGCGATAAGATAAATATGTCCGGGCTTGAGTTGCTGCTTCTTGTTATGGTGAGTAATGAACCCGAGATCATTTAACGGATAATAGATTCGCCAAAACGGCATTTGCAATCTCTTCTCAGGATATTCCCAAAAGTCGACTTGTGTTCTTGCGCAAATGATTACGTTCAATTTAGTATATCCAATTTCTCCGGTTGCATGTTCAAGCATAAATGATAACTCACTGAATGAATAATAATAATATTATCTTTAAATATATGCTCAAATTCCACAAATGCAAGCGATTTTCTTTGTTCAGCGTATTCCCAAAACAGCCAACCCCTCATGTGCGGTTTTGGGGGCACTGTTTGCCTGATAATTTATCGTTTCTATTTTGCCGGAGAGAGTTTTTTTCTCTTTGGAAAAGAATAACAGCCTCTCTTTCATGTCAACATTTAATTCGATAATGGTTTTGCTGCATGCTTGAATCAACCTGTTTTCTTTGTAGACAAAAGCCTCTTCCCAGGGATTAAAAAGCTTGCATACTCCACCGCGTTCCGCTTCAATACAAACCCATTGCACCATGTCTTCAGCGATTTCTGCAGATACCACAAAACCACCCTGAGCATGTAAAGTAAACCTGGCGTTCTTTTCTCGGTCCGCAGCAGGCGCAATACGAATTACTCCGTCGTAACTTTGCAGCATCGCTTCATTCATCGCAGCCGCGAGAATCGACATCGACTCCATTCCCATATGGCGAAACGGCCATGCCGGAATATACATATTGGGCTGTTCTTGTTTTTCTTCGAAATCCCTGACTTTCATGGTCCTGAATCGTGCAGCCGCGTCACGCCGCATTGTGTTGTGGGGTCCATAGTGTCCGAAACCATTGCAATAGTATTGCCAGTGATCCGGCCAACTTGTTATTATCTTCCATAGTTCATCCGATAAGCCCAGCCGGGCCAGTACAATCGGCAACGGGTCCCACCCCATGATATCCGGGGAAAAGGCCTTGGCTGTATTAACTGCAATGTTATATTCTTTTTTCCCATATTGCCCCAATCCTATCAGTCCGGAAGGAAATACCGTGGAATATTCGACGTTTGGAAAAATACCATGATAGCAGGAAGTCTCTCTTTGCTCACAATCATCAGAGGTTACGGTTTCCATCCAGCGAATTACATCATTGATCTTGTCAAACTTATTTTTTTGAGGAGCTGCCGGGACAATGGATGTTAACCAGCGTTGTTCCTCCACTCCAAATCCGGCGGAAAAAACCTCGGCATCAAGCGCCTCTTCCCCTTTGAAGCATCCAACAGAGAAACGTTGCTTGGAATCAAGAAATATCTCAGCATCAACTTTCGGAAGGTCAACCATGCGATGAAGTATGTCACGCCAAGTTTCGGCTTCTTCAGGCATCTCGCCCACTTCATTGGCGGCTTCCAAAGCCGCCTGAAACAGTATTTTTCCACAGGCGATTTCCGAAATACAGTCGTTCAGTTCTATCCACCCTTCATAACCTGTTCCTTTTAACGCGTGATATTGGCCGTTACGAAACTCGAAACGTGTCATAAAGAACCGGGCTGCTTCAACAATATAAGGATAGACCTGCTTTTTCAGAAATTCACGATCACCGGTATATTTGTACTGCCTCCAGAAATCCATGGCAATTTGTGCCACTGGAGTATGGTTGCGGTTTTCACATACGCTGTTATTTCCACGTCGATCGGAGACATCACTGACAAATGCCCCTTGGGAGCCGAATATTTCCGTGGCCGAAGCACATGCTTTGGGAAGAGAATCGAAGCGGTAATTTAAGTAACTTGTCAGTAAATCATGGTGTCCCGCGGCATTCAGTGGCCAGTAGATCTGTTGCTGGTTCCAATGAAAGTAAAGATTCCATGGCTGGTAATCACGGTTCCAGCCCCATAAACCGTTGATAAAACGTCCGGGGTACCTGCCGCGCTGCGATGCATTGGCATAATACATGGTCAGGTGCCACAAATTATCCAGGTAATCATCGCCTGATTCCATCAATGACCGCAGCCAGAATTTCTTCCACTTGTCTTGATGTGACTCCCATGCGGAAGCTGCTCTTTTTTCTGCCATGTCCAGATTTTGCATTAATACTTGTTCCGGCTCCTGTGACATTGGAGACGTAACTCCGGCAACGAAGTTCACCCTGCATTCACTTCCTCCATCAATAATCAGTTCCGCCATCCGTGAATGCAGTTTCGAGCCGGAAATATTCCTGTTCTCTGTTCTTGCACTGATTCCGGCAGCGAAAGTTCCTCCGGCAAGGCGATGGGTAATGAATGCCGTATTGCCTGAAGCAAAGGCGTTTGTTCCGGAGCCGCCGATAGACGGGTCATTCTTTATTTGAGAATACCAATGAGCAAATGTTCTCGACCCGAAACGTTCTACCGTTATGCTGATTGGAGTCGTTTCCTGCATCGAAGAAACAATGTCCCCGTATATTGCTCCATCATCATGATTGACAAACAGTTTTATTTCAAGATCGCCAAACAAGCTTGAAACGCAAAGAGACATGCAGGCATCCGCAAGGCTTAGTCTGCCATTAAAGCTTTTACGGTAAAACAAATCAAAAACAGGTACTTGAAAATTGATTATAATCCGACAGGCATGACGCAGCGTATCATCATTTTCTTCTGTCTGCCAGTTGCGAACCTCTCCCGTGCCCAGGTCATCCCACAAATCACACTTATTTACCGCAAGAATAAGAGAAGACTCACTGCACCAGCAAAGTACTCCTACATCTCCGTTGCCCAACGGAATTCCCTGCATTGGGTCTTCAGGCGGAGCATGATACACCAGGTCATGGCGCGCTACGCGTCCAGGCCAGAGAATATTCCATTCTCCTTTTAAAAAATCATAAATAGACATTGTTTATTCCTTGTCTCAAGCTTGTATGTTCACTAGATAAACGATTATTCTACAACAAAAAAAGGATGCCACGGCCTTAATTCAGGAAGAGTAAAAATGCCGTAACATCCGTCATTACCAGTTTTATCGACATGAGAACAGTTGCAATGCATATCATAGATTTTTAATCTGTCAGCGGAGCTTTTTATTGCGAGTCGGAAGTCTTCAGCTGAATCCATATACATATTCAGCAAAAATATACTGTGTCTTCCTGCAATAATTCTGTCCCATAAAGCAACGCGGTGATAGCTTTCCACATAGGCGCCAAGACTTTCATTTGACAGCCAGGCGAACAATTTCTTCATGGGTTGTGTCATAAAGCGGTAGTGCAACTGAGTCCAGGGATAGTAGCCGCTGACGCATACACGCCCGCCAAGTTTATTTTCGAATATCCCTCGGGTACAGTATCCGGAATCTGCATATGTATAGTCACTTAATGTAGAAAGAACTTCTGTATTACGCTCGATTGACTCAAACACAAAGGCTTTCTTATACCAGAATGCCTGTCTTCCGTTACGTGTCCTTCCTGCATACATGGAATTCAACTCATGACCGGTCAGAATTTCGACCGCATCCTTATCTATGGTATTAGAAACGCTGAAGCCAATATATTCGCCGAACCCTCTTGCGTTCAATCGTTCAACCGCATCGCCATCCATATATACTCCGCGAGACAGCATCTTAATGATATCTTGGTCGCTCATTCCTATTACAGACCTGCCGGTCAGTGCAGTAACGAATGCGTTATCAAAGCAGTAACTTACAGGCAAACCAGTCGAGTACAATTCATTGGCATGTGAAGTCAAAGCTATTTCCCCGGAAGGTTCCGGCCAGTCATTGCAATCCAGTCCCTTACCGGCAAAGCAGAATCGATTCCATCCGGAATAAACACCAGTCGGTGCGGCACGTCCATTTGTTGAAGCGATAAGGTCATAGAAAGGTCTACATTTATTTAATTTCTCAATTAGTGGCAGATAATCATCGAGCGGTTCGTCATACATGGATAGCACATTGAATGCTGTGCCGGTACTTCCCGACCCCTGATACACAGCTGCTTCAAGAGCAGTATAATGTACACTTTTTCTGAGTCGCTGGTAAGGGAAGTTTTCCAGTTCAGACTGAATGTTTTTGACCTCATCGGGCAAAAAATCAGCTTCGATTCCAATAGCATGAGCCTTCTCTAGAATCTCATCCGGTCTCTCTTCAGTATAAGTGCCGCAGCCTGGGCGCCAGTAAACATCAATGTCGTTTTCCCCCGCCAGTGCTTTGGCCCATGATTCCATGTCGAAACCTTCGTAAAAACGAATGCCGTCCATAAAACCCAGAGGCATACCGGGAAATTTTGCATGCACAACATTTTCAATAAACTCCAAAAAGTTTCTAATCGTATTTCCATTATGCAACACCCATAGTTTACGAATAACAAAGCGCTCTTCTTCTGGGCCGGAATTAAATGCATCCTTAAGGCTTTTACGGGTATAACTGCTGCTGTTTCTGCGATTGAAAATCTGAATACAGTTGTCGCAAAAACATGTAGCAGTAATCGGTATATGTCCGAGAAGCCTGACATCATCATCAATCCAGATATAGTCTGGATTAGCATCTGCAATGGACTCATAGACCGGTTTAATATAATCCTCCAGAAAACGCTGGTCATTTGGACAAAAACTCCCCCGGCAGATTTTCCCGTCGATGTCCAATAGATTTTGATAATCACAGAGCAAAGAGTTATCCAGATTCTCCTCATGGTGGCCTATGCTTGCCAGAATATTGATACCGCAGCGCAAGCCGGTTTCTTTTACGGAACTGATTCTATCGGCCAATATATGGCATCGCCTTAAGTGCTCCTGGAGCAGTAACGGACTATGAGTTTCAGCAGTCAACAAAGTGATTTCATCGGTTACTTCCGGGTATTGACTGAATGTCTTCAACAGTTCGCTGAAGCGCTTTTCTCTATGCCACTGCGGATAACCAACCCTGAATGATATAAATGCTTTTTTGATATCTGACATCAACAATAGTCCCATTAGATATTTGAATTGATAAACTGGACGTGATGATGTTGTTCATCGCGCGGAATCCGGATATCTCCGGACACTCCGGTGTCGTCAAGAACAGCTTTATCCCAGCCTCGCTGAACATTTACCGTAAGAGTTACTCCTCCCAGAATGATATTGCTAAATGAATAACTGATCGTTTTGAAAGGAGACAGAAACAGGTGCTTCTCATCAAATTTAACGCCAAGAATCCTTATCAAATATTCCCAGCAGCATTTATAGCGCGGATAAGATGGAAAACGTGGAGTGTCTTTTCCGTGTTCTTCACGCAAACGTTCAGTTTTTCCGTCCATTCTCAGAGACTGGTTCCATTCCCCCACCGCCAAGTGGTTATTCTTTAAACTGCCCTCAAACGATCTGAATACATCAAGGGATTCTTCTTCGAAATCGTATTCACCCAACAAGGAGCCAAGGTCTAATTGCGCACATACCCAGAATACTTTCGAGTGTGAGCCTGAGTCGTCAGTACTGCCGTCCGGTAAACGCCCGTTCACCCATCCTTTAAAGTTACCATCTTTGACCATATTGTGCTGATAGATTTTCTTCAATGCCTTTTTGATATTTTCTTCAGGCAACACACTATTAACACCGGTATCCAGGCTTACTGCCCAGCGTCCAAACAACTGATCCGAAAATACTGATTCTGGAACACTTCCCTTATCGGCTTCGGGAGTCCTGTAAAAACAATTCCAGTAGCCGGACTCATTCCACAATATTTCGTTAAAACTGGCAACTGCGCGGTCTTTCAGATCTTTTACTGGGTAGTCTTTAATATTTACATCTTTTCCGGCCGTCAAAGCCATTTTCTCCAGAGAATACAAGCCATAGACCCACGCGGAATTCACATAGGAACTTATTCCAGGCATTTTCCAAACATCATAGCTTTGGTTTCCGTGGTTTGATACGATCAAATCTTTATAATTATCCTGACTGTAAACAAAATCCGCGGCGTTCTCCGCATGCGTCAGTGCTCCATCAAGCCAGTTCCGTTCGTTAAACCAGAGATAGTCGCGATAAATCCGATTCAGAAAAGTAGGTTCTTCCACATAATGGCACGCATCATCCCACATGGAGTGCCAGACAAAACCCTTTAGCGACCCCGAAGTCGGGATTGCCGAAAAGTATTGATCCATATCCATTTTTTCCAGTTCCGGCCAGTTAATCAAATAAAGCCATGAGCTGTAAACACTCACATCCATGGTATTCACCCAGTGGTGCGGTGTCTCGATCTCAAAGAAAAAGGGATCGGCACTCATCATCGTAGAGGTTATCACTGATGAAAGAGAACTGAACCATAACCGGTGAAACTCTGCCGGTACATCGTATGAATTGTGCCATTGGTCAATAGCGAAACTCCAGTCATCAGCTTTTTTCTGAGCATAGGAGACAACTGAGGCCGCATCTTTAAATCTTCTGGTATAATACCTTTGATAATGCTTTCTGGCGTTTGGGGAGGGGGTTCTGAAATTCGGATAATTCCATCCAATGCAAAACCTTATTTGGGCTTCTCTATCGGGCTTGGAGGAAATATCTTTATAAACACTGTTATGACCCGAACTTCCTCCGTCACAGCCCATGGCAATATCGCCATGAGGATCGCTCCAGACCGCAAGACCATTATTGCTTTTCCATGATGGCTTGGCGTGAACCAGCTCAATTGTAAAGTCGGTTTGAGAATGTGATGTGTTTTTTACTGTAAAATCAAAAATCTGAACAGGAATCGTTGAGTTTTCCAGATCATGAGGAACCATCGGTGAAAATGCGGTCATACTGAGCTGCAAGCACAAATCCTTTATTTGAAAGCCAAAATGTCCTTTGGGCAGATGCGCATGCGCCTGAAAACCAGAAATAGCTTCAGCATCCGGCAGCCATGAAGGTACTTCTTTCTGAAGAACAATTGTCCGGTTGCCTGATTTTATAGCAAAGGCCCATTGAGCTTCTTGATCCGGTTTGCTTGTCCATGCAAGGTTTTTTTGACCAATGTACATGATTTCATCCGGCACCGAATCATAGTTGACCGCAGTAAAACCATATTGACCGAAAACAGAATATCCTGTGCCGATCCCCCCAAAAGGAATTCCCAGGCCATTGCTGACATCGACATAATTATCATTCATCATGATATATCTACCTCAATATAACGATATTTTTTCATTGTATGAGTAATTATAACCGATCTGGAGTTGTAATAAAATGGATGAGATTTACTATTTTGTGTACTATCAGAACGGTGTACTAAAAACAGAACTTCATAGTCTCAAAACATTATGTTGTCTCCTAAGCGTCAAAGTCTTTTTATCTGATACCTTTTATAAAATTTATCCAGATTTGGCTAAAATATACACAAAAACATCATTACAATGCATTTTTTTTCAGATATATCTAATCTATAATTAATAGTATTCTGTAAGATTATTAACTTTCAATCTGATAACAAAATAAGGATACTACAATGAAAAAACATTTTACACTAATAGAGCTCCTAGTGCTGCTGGGCGCAAGTCCCTGACCCCCTTTATGCCTTCAGGGCTTTGCCTTGATATGTCCATTTGAATGGCTTGCTCATG
>JAFGXT010000054.1 GCA_016936495.1 Victivallales bacterium | reverse complement strand
TGAACAAAAATCCATGCTCATTGGATTTTCCTCCATTCCTAAATAAATTTTAACAGTATACAATATAGGCATATCAGGATAATAGTCAAGTACAATTAGTAAATAGAATGAGGACAGGAATACATTTATATGAAAAGCGTTATTTGTAAAAACATTATTCAATCTCTGGCACTGGACAAGACAAAGATTCAGGGCTCCCCCAGAGAATTGATGGATAATTTCTTTAATAAACGTATTTTTTCCCTCAAAGCTCAGGAGGTTATTTATCGCGAGACGGAGGACGCGTTCAGAAACAAGCTTGACGATGAAAACGGCATCACCGGGGTCTGGCAGGGTGAGTTCTGGGGCAAATGGATGATTTCCGCCGTGCGCGTTTGTGAATATACCCAGGATGCCACGCTCAAGAAGTTTATTCATCAAGGGGTTGCCAACATGCTGGAATTGCAGGAGCCTGATGGCTATCTGGGCACTTATCGCGAAAGGCTTAATGTATTCGCCACCTCTCCGGTGGAACGGGCAAAATTACCCGAGAATATGCGGTGGTGTCGCTGGAATTGGAACATCTGGTGCCGGAAGTATACGCTTTGGGGTTTGCTGGAAGCTTATCGTCTGCTGAATGAACCGGAGATACTCGTAGCGGCGGAAAAATTCACCTGCCAGCTTATTGATATGCTGCACGAAAATCACATCAGGATTGCCGATACCGGAATGTTTTACGGTCTGCCCAGTTGCTCGATCATGAAGCCGGTACTTATGCTTTATGGTGAAACCGGTAATAAAAAATATCTTGATTTCGCCTTGGAAATAGCCGCTTGCTGGGAGGAGAGAAACGGACGGTTGCCCAATCTTATTGCCAATGCTTCCTGTCCGTTGCCTTTGCATGAATGGTATCTGGAAGGTCGGCAGTGGACCAAGGCTTACGAGTTGCTGTCATGCCTCGACGGGCTCCTGGAACTGTACCGTCATACTGGAGAGCAAAAGTATTTTGACACAGTCAAAAATCTTTACGAACGTATAAAACAATTCGACCTGAATCACATGTTCAGTGTTGGCTTCAATGACCAGCTCAGCGGTGCCGCCGACTGTATTTCGGTGCCGACGGAACCCTGTGACGCTATTCATTGGATGCGTCTGGCTCTGGAGTTGTTCAAGCTCAGCGGGGAAAGTGTTTATATGGATGATCTGGAACTGGCTTATTGCAACGCGTTTCTGGCGTCGGTGAACCGTTCCGGCGAATGGGGTGCGCGCGCAGTGCGTTCTCACGGACATCATTTTTATGCGAAAAAACAGGCGGGAATGAAGTACAGCCACTGTTGCGTGAATAATATGCCGCGCGGCTTTATGGATGTGGCGGAAGCCTCGGTAATGCACAGCGACACTGCCATATTTGTAAATATGTATATGCCTTTCGAGGCAGAACTGCCACATGGGAAAATCGAAGTTTCGGGCAATTATCCTTTGCATTGCAACGCCAGCTTAAAAGTTGTCCTGAACCGTCCGACCACACTTTATTTGCGCATACCTGCGTGGAGCGAGAAAACCCTGATCCGTTGTGCCGGACAAACTTTCCAGCCACAACCTGGAGCTTATTTTGAGATAAATGTTTCTGGTAATGCGCGGATTGAACTGGAGTTCGACCGCACTGTGCGTATCCGCGAGCTTGAATACAAACAAGCCGCGCCCGAGGCGGAAGCCTGGTTTAAAAACCGTTTTATTTCTAACGAGAGCGTCAGCGATGGCACCGACGCGGTTCCATTTATAGAGAAAAACGTTTGTAAGCTTCAGTATGGCCCGCTACTACTGGCACGCTCAAAATATATCGGCAATTCGGAAGAGGAAATGTTTGCGACAGAATCGGTTTATGGCAAAGACGCGAGTTGCGAGTTGGAGCCAACGGAACACCCCGAGGCGCGTTTCGCGTTCAACGCCACTATCAGCGCAAACGGGAAAATTTTCACAACACCTGTCTGCGATTACGCATCGGCGGCAAATGAGATCATTGCCGATCCGCGTTTTTTCAGCATTTTTTTCTAAAAGGAGACGTTATGGAGTATAAAAATCCGGCTTCCCACATTATGATTAAAGGTATGGCTGCGAAAGCCATAGTAATCCGCAAATACAATAACTTTTAATACAAAAGGAGATACCATGAAAAAAAGAATTTTCACACTCATAGAGCTCCTCGTGGTGATAGGCATCATAGCCATTCTAGCATCGATGTTGCTGCCCGCGTTGAATAAAGCCAGAGGGAAAGCCAAGCAGATTAGTTGTGCAGGGAATCTGAAAAACCTGGGTTCGCTGTTGATAATGTATGTGGATGACAATAATGACTGGATTCCATATAAGAATTTCGCGACAGGATGTCAGGAGCGTGATATGCCCCATATTCTTCTAGGAAAAGATCCATCATGGTACTATGTGGAAGGAGTTGACCAACGTTCGATCAAAGGCGCATATCTTTGTCCCGAAACCAGACAGATGCCCAACGTGGCTTTTTATCGCTCGTCATACCAGATAGTACAAGGGGCGTTGGATTCCCCCGGATCTAATAAAGGCGGCGCGTGGTATGTTGATTTGAATCTGTCAAAAGCAGTAGCAAGGCGCTATGGGATGATTGCCGAAAGCAGTGTGGTCATGACGGAATCGCCATTAAAGAGTTATACGTTTTCTGCAGGCAACATGGCGACTGCCGATTATGCCGCGATCTGGTACTCAAGCAATCTGGAAGTTTACCAAAACGCGCTAAGCGCTGGAAAGACCAATAGAATTGCATATGAGAATCATTCAAGACAGGCAAATTTTCTATTTAAAGACGGACATGTGGCATCTTATCTTTTAGGACAGCGTTTTTCCGGTACCGAACCAACCTGGACAGTAAAATAAGTATAATTGAAGGATACATCATATGCGTTTATCAACTGTGTTAGTCATGGGAATTATAATTTCCAGTATTTCCATGAGCGCCGAAAACTTAATTTTCAATTCAGGATTCGAATTGGGACAGCATGGGTTTCATTGCATCAAATATTTGCGGCTTGACACCAATCCCGATTTTCAGTATGAAGGTCCAGTGCAGGACGATGAGGAAAAAGTCGCCGGACAATCTTCGCTACGCCTGCCGAATCGTTTTGCCGAAACCAGTAATCTGATACTTCCGGAAATAAAACTTCAACCGGATGCAGATTATACTCTTTCAGTCTGGATGAAAAGCTCTTCCGCAAATTATCCAGTCTCAATTAAAGTATTATCTGCATCTCCGGATGAAAAATGGGACAGTAAAAATATTACAGTTAATGTCGGTCTGCACTGGACACGTTATTCTATGGCTTTCCATACGGCTGCCGACAGAAAAAATTTGTATTACGTTATCTCATTCGTCTCTTCATATGCGGAGAAATCTCCTCCCGCGACCCTCTGGTTCGATAACATGCAGTTGAATCGCGGGGGGCTGGCCGATTGGGAGCCTGCGGCTGAAGTAGAGGTAGCAGCCGAACCGGAGAAAAAATATTGGGTGAAGGAACAAGATGCAGAATGCAAGATTAAAGTTTCTGCGGTAAATTATTCAAAGCAAAGTTCTTCAGTAAAATTGGATTTACAGATTGTTCCAGATTACAGCGGCAGTGGTTATACTGCCGTTACCGGCTCGCCGCAATTGATTACAGCCGGAGAAGTCGTCACGCTTGAACCAGAGGGAAAAATCGTCCGTGAGATAATATTTAAAACAGATAGATATGGAGCTTTTTTCGCGCATCCGGTTGCCAATAAGAATTCTTCCCCCGGATCGGGTTATTTTGCCGTAATTGGACAATATACTCCTGAAGAAATGAACCTGGATCGGGATTTCTGTGTGGCATTGCATGTCGGCAGCGCAAATATCGTGGTTCCTCCGCGTTGGGGCGAAACGCTTAAACCGGGGTTTCGCGCGTCTGGAGGAAGTGCGGACGAGTTTTTCTCCACATTGTCAGCAATGGGCTGCCGTCTGATCCGCGACTGGGGATATCCCCAGGCGGCATGCCACTGGCGCATTCTGGAGCCGGAGGAAGGTAAATTCGATTTCTCCATAATGGATAAACAGCTTGAACTTCTTAGTCGCCATAATATCAAATTGCTACCGGTATTAGGCGCCAGCGATACGATGAATTATGCAGACCGGAGCATTGATAAAGGCACTGTTTCCGGGTTGCCACAGTGGTTGCTGAATAAAAGCAGGCGAATTGCGGCGCCCAACTGGTTGGTTGCACGAAAGAAAGGACTTTTCATCCCTCCGCTGGATAACTGGCGCATGATGATAAGAGCGATGACGCTTCGATACAAGGGCAAACTTACTCACTATGAAATTATGAATGAACCGAATTTGTGTATGGATGCTCACTTTTACCTGCAATTTTTACAGGTGGCTGGCGAAGAGATCCGCGCGGCAGACCCTTCGGCCAGGATCGTCGGCATCTGTTCAACCGGCGATCTGGGTGGAAATGTCAACTCCTTTATTTCGCAAGTGCTTAACGGTGGAGGAGCGAATAACCTGGACATTTTATCGTTCCACCCATATAACGCGCCAGCGCTAAGTTCAAAAACATCTGCGGATAATCAGATTTCCGGAATTCGTACAATGCTTGAAAAGGCAGGTCGCCCGAACCTGCCGCTCTGGAACACCGAACTGTTTTTTCTGGCATCGCCTTCGCCTCGGAATGATTTTGAGAAAGATATTGTCATGCCTTCATATGCGGCACAGCGTTTTCTCATTGATCTCGGTGAAGGTCTCAGCCAATCAATCCCATTGAGATACGGAGAATTTTTTAAAAGTGTTACTCCGCATACCGCAACCTCCACTTATGGCAACAATACTTTGATTCCAAATTCTAATTTTATAGTATATAATGCCTTGTCCAGAATGTTTGAAGGCGCGAGAGCCGTAAGAAAACTGCGTTTCCCCCAATACGGCATAATCTGTTATATCTATTCCCGGAAAGGTCGATATATTGCCGCGATATGGAATTATGCGAACAAAGAAGGATGTTACGTTGATCTTTCAGGGTTCCAACTTGCAGATATTTATGGTAATTCAGTAAAATCCGGGGAGCTTTTAGTTGATTCTTCGCCATTATACCTGCAACCAGGTGCAATGTCTGACGAAGAATTCATTGAAGCACTGGAAGCGCTAAAGGTTCGTCTTGAGTATCCAATCCAGTCAGGAAGCATAGTACGGAAAATAAATACACAATTATATGTTAACCTTTATAATGAGTCCGATGTAATTCAAAAAGGGAACATTGGTTTTTCCGGTAACGGCTTTACTGCGTCAAAGACTACTGCTTTCACAATTCTGCCTAATTCAAGAATTGTGACGATAATCGATCTTGATCGGACAACACTTAATCTTTCACCGCAAATAACTATCAAAGTCAATGACACAATAAGGAATATTGCGGTTTCTATGCAGGAAAGCCCGGAGATTTCCGGGCACATCCTGATGTCTAATGCGGAAGGAATAATAGATTTTGATGACAATATAATATCTGTTGATTTATTGGTTAAAGATAAATCAAATGCCGGAAAAACCGGGAAGCGACAATTATGGGAAACAGATTGCGTAGAACTGTTTTTCGACACTAATCCTTTCTACTTGCCACAAATAAATGGCTGTGCTTACACCGATAATACTTTTCGGGTGTTTATAACTCCACGAGACCCTGTGCCTGTGCATATTTGGGGGAAAATAAACCCGAATGAATGTAACATTGATATTAATAACACTTTAGATGGGTACAGCATAAAGTTACAGATTCCAGTTAAAACCGGAGACGCGCTCGGGCTTGAGGTTAAAATTAACGATGTTTCAGGAAAGGAAAAAAGTGAGACATTTTTGGTCAAATGTAAAAGTCCTCAGGAGAACCGTTGCCAATTCGGAATAATAAAGAAACAGTTATAAGAACAAACCTGCAATAGCAGGAAAAGGAGAAATTATGTTAAAATTATTTTTTTGTGGTAGCATTATTGCCGCGTCTTTGTGGTCATCTAACGCTGTAGCTATGAAAACCGTTATTGCGAACGATAAAGAATATATTGATATTACCGCCGGTGAAGTCCTTTATCCCATGATTTTGGAAGAATACAATGGGAAAAAGTGCCTAGTGCTGCTGGGCGCAAGTCCCTGACCCCCTTTATGCCTTCAGGGCTTTGCCTTGATATGTCCATTTGAATGGCTTGCTCATG
>JAFGXT010000005.1 GCA_016936495.1 Victivallales bacterium | reverse complement strand
TCTCTGGCGCGATTGAGAGCTGGAAGCAACAGCCCAGCCAGAATGGCGATGATGGAAATCACCACCAGGAGTTCCACGAGAGTGAAAGTATTATGTTCAAGTGTCTTATAAGCTTTTGGGATAATATTGTTTTCTGAGTAGTAGTGCGATTGTTCATATTTAAGTCTCATAATTTGTTTCCTATTCCCTTCTTCATATAAATTTCCGGCTTTGCCGTATTTGAAATCATTGTACGTGGCAGGATGCGGACATTGCCCTGTTTATCACAAAAATACAGACTGGAATCTGATGCTTCTCTGCCATGTCCATCTGCCCAGAAGGCATAAAAACCGTCATTCGGGTCAATGGGTCTTCTGGCATAAGAATGGTTTAGTTTGCTCTGGTATGTGAGTTGCTTATCCATTTGCCAGTTTTTCCCTTTGTCGTGGCTTGTCCACATTGCCATTTCGCCGCCGGGGTTATAGTCCTGAGGTCCCGGTTGTGTAGGAGCAATGATCCGCCATGTGCCGTCTTTTTCAAGATACAGAGAACCGGTGTCGTAGTTATTATCGGAAGTCATTGCGGGGTTGATTTCCCAATTGTGCCCGGTCCACCTGGCGGTAGTCCAGGTGCGCGGGTTGTTTTCGGGACCGGAGGCAAAGCCTTTGCTGGTGATGTACAGTATGACGGGATTATTGTTTTCGTCAAAGCGAATGTCTTTCATATATACCAGCAAGCCTTCTTTTTCGTAATCAAAAACCAATGCGGGATTTTTTACATCGGTGAGCGGCAGCGTTACCGGGATACCTCCGGCGGTTTCCCAGGTTTTTCCAAAATCGCGGGTTTGTACGTAATAGAGATTGGTTCGATAATCGACCCCGGCTTTACCTGTGGTGTCAGGATGATAGTTGAACGAAGTAGCGGCTTTTGCCGTATTAGCCAGACTGACCTGATAGTCCCCTTGTTTGATATAGGCAATACTTTTCCACTCAGACCAGCTCATGCCATCTTTACTGGTCATGTAGAATATTTGTCGTCCTTTACCGTAGTAGGTAAAAAAGCAAATGAAACCTTTTCCCGGAACATGCCATGGCTGAAAATATGAAAAATTGTATAGAGGCTCTGTTTGAATGGAGTTATCTTTGGTTTTTGTTGCTCTGACCAGAGTGAAACGGTCAATATTGAAAGGCTCATCACTTTTATAAATATATGAAAACCGTTCTCTGCCATGGGAGGTGGAAAATATCCAGATGAAACCACGATCATCCAGAGCTATAACCGGGTTGTCATGGGCGTCGCTAGTCTGCTTATCCAGCAACGCAGTAGGTTTGGTAACCGTATCGTTGTTATGGTCATAACACCCGACCATATGGATAAGTTTCCGGTTATTAGAGAAGTCTGCGCCGCCATAGACAAAAAATGTTTTATTGACGGCTGGAGCGTAAACAGCCATAGGGCGATGTTTAGCTGTATAAGTCGCCATTCCTCCACTGTATTTGTAGACATACTTATTGGATATTGGCTGAATGGCATACCAGATGCCACGATATCCATCGAACTTTTCCCCTATATAAGTGGCTTTGGCGGTGGCGATAAAATTTTCAGGGTTTTCTTTTGCATTCCGGGGGACAGTGGAGCAGGCAGACATAATTTTTGCGTTCAGGGTATTTGCCAGCACATTTCTCCAGACTTTTCCCGGTAAATCAAATGAGTCGGAGTTCCATAGGGCAACAAGGTTTTCGCGGGAAATATTACTTGGGGATTCCCCCTTGTTCAGTTTCTTTATTTCATTCTCGCCAAGTACGGTATTCCATATTGCAACGTCGTCGAGTTTACCTGCAAAATATTTTGATCCGGGATATTCCGCGCCGATGAATAGTGGATTGCCGTTGCCGCTTATCATTCCGTTAACTGGAGTGCTGCCAATTATTTTCCCATTTCGGTACAGGCTTACTTTTTGTCCATCAAAAATCCCGGTAAAATGTTCCCAAGTATTTGTTTTAACTTGAGATTCAATATATTTTGTAATGCATGGACGTTCCTCCACCAACATCCGCATCTTGTTTTTGAAAATATAGAAAGTGAAGAATTGCGGAGTTTCACCCACATTGACGATGGTTCTAGCTCCATTTATTTTTTCGGCGTTGATCCATGCCGCCACCGTGAACTGTTGTAGCCGTATGTTTTCCCAGTCTTTAACCATAGCAAAATGGTTTGCGGGGAAGGATACGCCTTGCCGCTCCCGGGCAAAGCTTTTATCGGCAACCAATACTACAGAACAGATGATAACAAGAAAACTTATCCCTTGCATGGCTGATATAAACTTTTTAACACAATGCATAAAATTACTCCATATATATTATAATGATTGTTTATTCCAGGGAGGAACTATTGATGTTTTATAATGATTTCCTGCGCGGCAGCGTGTTCCAGTTTTACGGATACGGGTTCGGCTCCTTCTTTAAGCATATTGCTGTACAGCTTCAATAGTTTGCTGTTTCTGGAAATATTTCTTGATATGGCGGTGTTTATTTCCAACGCGGCTTTCTTTAATTCCTCTGCGATCTCATCACGGGTCATACCCGGGGTCGCCACCAGTTTCTCCTGTACTTTACGCATGGTACGGTTAACCATCATATTACTGACAAAAGGACTTGATCTGGTTACGCCGCCATAAGGGATTGAATCGATTTCCACCTGGTGTACTTCTTCCTCGCCTGGAAAATCAGGATTTATCAGTAGAGGCATGTCCATATTATACTTCTTATTGCCGGGCAGGCCGTCCGCCCCCTGATTGATTATCATGCTGTATTCTTTTCCCGCAAGATAGGCTAAAAACTTAAGCGCTTTTTCCCGGTTGGGACTGTTGACGTTTATACCTGTGCATTTCGCATAGCTGGGAACGACCCGCTCATGGTCTTTGAAACGAGGGAGCATTACGCAGCCGATGCGCAGGATTTCCGGAGCTTCAGAAGGATCTTTGTCAGGATTTTCCCTGAGCCATTTTTCACGCATTTCTTTCTGGTGAAGGATATTACGGCGTAATTGCACCAGTATCCAGCGTGATCCCCACATCATCGCGACTTTTCCTTCGCCAAACCAGGTGATGAATCCGCTACCCCAGCCACCTTGCGACGACACCGCAGTTTTTTGATGAGGAGTAGGCTCGATTTGATATTCATACAGCAATTTGTAATAAAGTTCATAGGCGTCAATAAATTCTTTACTGTCTACTAGTGAAACCGTGGCATTTGAGTTGAAATATTTTCCGCCTTTAGCCATGATAATCGCTTTGATCTGTGTCCCGGCAGCTCCGAACACCGAAGGCACCACATCGTCGGGAGTTTTGACCGTCATTTTTTGCGCCAGACTGATATATTCATCCCATGTCAGGTCGGAAGACGGGTAGGGTATATTCATTTTGTCAAACAAGTTTTTATTGTAAAACAGTGTTATATGTCCGATATTACAGGGGTATCCGGCTTGTCCCTCCACCAGTTTGCCGTCTTTAGTTATTGTGGTCATTTTGACCAGCGGCTGGATTTTTTCCGGCAGAGTGCTCAAGCCGAAGCCCATTTTTTCGGCTTCTTTAGACACGTCCCACAGAATTCCGGAATCGGCATAGGTTTGAACCGAATCAACATTCACATGGTCAATTAAATCGGGCCCCATATGCGCTGAACTTTGGATTACCACCTTCATCACTCCACTGTTATCCGGGTCGATCTGAAGATAGCAGTCAGGATTAAGTTGGTTGAATGTCTCTACTTGAATATCTCTTTCCGGGCAGGAATCAGTAGTCCATTTAAGCATGGTTCTACCTGATTTTACCTTGCCCGGAGCCAGAATGATCGCGGTGGCGGTCATTATTCCTAAAAACACCCATATCAACGCTATAAATAATCTGGATCGCATAATATTTTTTCACCTGTTGCTTGTTTGACTATTCAGGGAACTTATCGTGAGCGGCATATTTGCGGTTGAATCCAGCGCAATGTTTCACCAGAGCAGGGTATTTGCTGGATGACATATTTAATTGCGGTTGCCAATCAAAATGCCACACCCACAGCGCTATCAGAGATACACCTTCGGTTTCCGCCATATCAATAAATTGCATAGTCCAACGTTGTTCCGGATCTTTTTCAATATATTTACCACGCACGGACAATTCCCCGATAAACACCGGGGCGCCCGCCGCCATGCTCGCGCGGTAAACCCGGCGTTTTCGTTCTGTAGGGGAAAACTGTTGCTTTGTTTCAGTCTGATCCTGTTGCAGGCTGCCGTATGAATGGTAACTGAAAACATCCAGTATTTCAGGTTGGGATAATAGATTATGCGCAATGTGTTCGCGAAACGTGTCGTTGCGATATTTGCAATCAGGGAAAGTTCTGCGGCGACTTCCGCATTCGCGGCGTACTCCCGCGTCGCCGCTGGTGACCAGATGATTTTTGTCGATGGACTTAATGAACTTAGTATGGTCTTCGTACAGTTTTACCAACATGTCAAAAGTGATGCTGTCCTCGCGGGTATAGGGAGGACGCGGCTTTTGATCGCGGTTGATTGTAACGGCGGGATTGCGTTTCTGGTTTTTACGGTCAATGTCCACTTTGAGCATACCTTCGTTTTCCAGCTCCCACATCAGCACAACCGGATCGTCCTTGTAACGGGAAACAAATTGTTTTATGTATTCATATACGGCTTTGTAGGTCTTTGAATCTGGATCCAGCACCGCCTGACGCGGTTCGTCGTAATACTCATTAAAATTGCCAGCCTTGCCTGATACATTTAGACAGGGGATTACGCGCAAACCGTTCTTGCGGCACAAATCCAGCACCTCATCCATGTTTTTCCAATAGCCCTCACGGTCTTTCATATACAGCAAAGTCATGTCATAGGCATAGCCGGGATTTGCAAAAAAGCGGATGAACTTGAATCCTGCTTTTGCCGCCTCTTTGACACCGTGGATCATAGCTTTTCGAGCTGCTTCACGCGAGCCGTATATTTCCAGATCATGATGCCAGGTGCCCATGTAGGACTGGCTCAGATTGGGCATGTTTACGCCGATGGCTCTGTATTCCTGTCCGTTCAGAAAAAGCTTTTCGTTCTGCCTGTACACAAAGCCGGGCTTATTGCCCGTGGCAAATGCGAAGCATGATAACAGTATGCCCCCAAATGCCATCATTAACTTCATTTTAAATCTCTCTCTCATCTGTTCTCCATTTAAAAAAACGCAGGAGGTGTGCGAAGCATATCTGCCTCAGGCACACGTCCTGCAGTATCTGACAAAACCCTTATTTTAAATCCCCATGAGCGGCGTATTTACGATTGAATTCCGCGCAACGCTTGACTAGAGCGGGATATGTTTCACTGCTCATAGTCATTTCCGGCTGCCAGGGGAAATGCCACACCCACAGCGCGATAAGAGAGATGCCTTGTTTTTCCGCCATGTCTATGAATTTCTGCGTCCAGACCTGTTCCGGGTCATTTTTTATCTGATCCCATGCCACTTCCAATTCTCCGACAAATACCGGACGCCCTGTAGCCATGGATTCACGGCACAGGCGCATCATGCAATTCAGCGGGCCATGGTAAATTCCACTGGCACAAGTTTGGTCATTTTTCTTATCAGAATTGAGCGAGCCGTAAAAGTGATAACTGAATACATCCAGTGGTTTAGGCTGGGATAAGATATTGTTTTTGATTTGCTTTGCCAAAGAATCCTTTTCCCTCTTTTTAGGAGCGTTGGGGAAAGTTTTTCTAAGGGTGGAGCAATCCGGTCTTACGCCCACATCACCGCTGGTGACCAGATGATTTTTGTCAATGGATTTAATGTAAGCGGCATGATCCTTATACAGCTTGACCAGCATGTCAAAAGTGATGCTGTCCTCGCGAGTATAAGGAGGAAGCTTCTTTTTGTCGCGATTTATTGAATAGTCTTTATTTCTCTCTTTGCCTTTGCGGTCAATATCGGCTTTCAGCATGCCTTCATTCTGAAGCTCCCACATTAAAACCACTGGATCGTCTTTATACCGGGTTACAAAATCATGCATGTATTCATGAACAGCCTTGTATGTTTTTGAATTCGGATCCAATACCGCCTGACGCGGTTCTCCGTAGTATTCATGAAAATTACATACAGCTCCGGCAGCGTTCAGGCATGGCACCAGGCGAAGATTGTTTTTACGACACAGCTCAAAAACTTCGTCCATGCCTTTCCAATAAGCGTCACGGTCTTTCATATATAAAAGATCCATATCATAGGCATAACCTGGACTTGCAAAGAAACGAATGAATTTGAATTCCGCTTTCGCAGCCGCTTCCACTCCCGCGATTATTGCGTTCCTGGCATTTTCATTATTCTTATATATCTGTTTGTTGTGGTGCCAGGTTCCCAGATATGACTGGCTTAGATTGGGCATATTCACCCCAATGGCTCTATATTCCTGTCCGTTTAAATACAATTTGTTACCTTTTTTCACCAGGAATGGGCTATGTTCCGCATTTGCGCCTGAGGCGCAAAAGGCACCTGCCATCATCATCATTCCAGCCGCAATGGCTGATAATCTTTTGAAAATCATTTTTCCCTCGTTGTTTTTATTTGTATATTATTTTGATCTCTGATACACGCGCGTGATCAGAAATGAGAAGAGATAAATTCGATCCGGCATTACTTGCCGCATGCAGATTAATCAATATTAATTGAGTTTCAATTTGCGGTCTACTTGCCACAGATTGTCCACATCGTCTTCGGTCTTAAGTGTGAATTCATGCGGAACAGTTTCACAGTGTCCATCTATAAAACTCACATTCACACTCGCGCGACCATGCGGCTTGAGAGGCGCATTTGCCGCCATTGCCGCCGGAAAATAATTGATATACCAGACGTCACTGGCAAAATCAATGTTGAATACTCCAGCATGCCCTTCACTTACCAGCAATGACCTCGATGGTGTGCTTATCCTTGATGAACGGTAGTATGGAGCCTCCGGACGTGAAAGCGCGTAGTTAAGAGAATAAGTACGTCTGCCATAAAATGTCGAGGAAGTAACATCCTGCATATTAGGATACTGTCCTTCCAGTGATTTCCACTTATTCCATAGTGATTCACAAACCCATACCGGACTTCCCAGTTTGCGACTGTTACTTGAATCGCCAAGATATGGTCGTATGCTGCTGTAGTTATGATGCTGAGTGCTGTCGGCGGCGCTTCCCCACCAAAAATGTCCAGTGCCTGTGCGTTTTCCGGGCAAAACCCCGAAATCGTTGGAATACATCAGACAAGCTTGGCTTAACTGCTTGATGTTTGATGTGCAACTGATGCTTCTTGCCGTTTCCCGCGCTTTATTCAGCGCCGGAAGCAGCATCCCCGCCAGGATAGCGATGATAGCTATCACGACCAGGAGTTCTATGAGAGTGAAATCTCTGCTGTTACGTGGTGCCCGGCTGTTACTTTGTGAGTTCATTGCATGTCTCCATGATTGTTTTACTCTTATGTGCCTTTTGGAAATGTTTCTATATGTTTCGTTGATAATTATACTGTCTTTTTTGACCGATGTCAATAAGCAAAAAAAATATTTGCAAAAAAAGCTTCCTTTTTTATTAATGTTTACTTTTTTGTCTGAAAAGCATCGGGGACTTTGGCAAAATGTTCCTGTTTTAGTTCAGCAGTGCGGATCCAAGTGGAGAAAGAGCGGCTGTTTTCGTTTAATTCGATAACTCTGGCGCCGCCTGAGGGCAGGTCTCGATAGTGGAAATCGCCGGTTTTTCTACCGTAGCCCAGGCATATTCCATAGAGCGAAGTAAGATAATCGTTGCTATGGTCATGACCAACGAAAGCGCCTATTACACTTTTGGTTTCCAGCATAGCCACAAACATTCCAGAGTTGACTTTGGGGCAGCAGACGTTCTCTTTTTTGGTTCCAATCACTTTGCCGGTTTTTGCCGCAGTGTCGAATTCAGGAAAGGGAATATGGAAAAATGCCATGGAGGGGATTGCTTTGCCATTATTTTTTTTCGTCAATAATTCAACCTGCTGCCGGAACCATGCAATCGAGCTATCGGGAAACCAGGCATAACCTCCGCAGAGTTTTTTATCTGCATATCCTCCGGAATCCATACAAAATAAGGCAAACGCCGTCTGATCGGAATTGGAGGATTTTATTATTAATACATAGTTTCCACCACCACCAATGTTTTCCGGTCCGCGGCGGGTCAGGGAGCCGGGAAGTTTCTCCAGAAAAGTTATAATTTCACGGTTCGTTTTTCTCGTGCATTCTTTATCGTGATTGCCCATTACCGCCGCCCAGGGAATATTGCGATCGCTCAGAGGTTTGATTATATCTTTCCAGTGCTGAGAAAAGTCTTTGGGCGTAAGCACAAGATCGCCGGTAAAAATTACCAGATTCGGTTTCTCGACATCCAATATAGCCACGATATCGCGAAGAAGCGCAATTTTTTCTTTTGCCGCTCTTTGTATCCGTGCCTGATCGCTGTTATCTCCATTTTTTTCAGATTCCTTATCTGACAGATGTAAGTCGGTAAACTGAACAATTTTAAATTTACCCTGGGGTGAAAACTTCAACGGCGTCGCCATATTTCCTGCCCAAGTTCCAGCAGATAGCACGCCCAGTGCCATCGTCATCAGCATTTTCCTGAGTCTCATTTCTCATTCTCCTCGTAATTTATTTAACGGTTAAAAGTTGTTATTGAGTAAGGCGGATTAAGTCTTACAACATAAAGCGATAACCGGAGTCACAAGCCTTGATGACGTCATTTATGTTTGCTTCCGCCAGGCCGATGCAGGCATCTGCGGCGCCGTAATACATCTTCAAAGTTCCGTCATTTTCCAGCAACGCGTTGCAGGTGAACACCACGTTCGTCACCCGCCCGCTGCGCTCGTAAGGCGTCTCCGGGAACAACAGCGGATATTTTGACCGTGCCAGCACTTTCCATGGCTCTTTTTCATCCAGAATAGCCGCGAAAATGGAATATATGGAGCCACTACAACATTCAGCTACTCCGTGGTAAATGCACAGCCACCCGCCATTTATACGTATCGGCACTGCACCGCCACCCAGCTTCAGATGATCCCAATGCGCCGGACGCGTGGTCATCACCGGACGGCTTTCGCCCCAGTATATCAAGTCAGGAGAGAAACTCATCCACATATCACAGGGCGAATGCTCTCCGCCGCCGAACGGACGGTCAAGGCGACAGTATAAACCGTTTATCTTTTCCGGGAAAAGCACTCCGTTGCGATTGTTGATCTCTGAACAGATTGAAACGCGTTCAAAATTCTCGAAATCACGGGTCTTGACAATGCCCAACCTTGTGCCCAGCGCGTTGTTATGACTGCCGTACATGATAAAATACTCGTCTTCAACCTGAGTAATGCGAGGGTCATACACCCCGTTTTCCTTCCACCATGTATAGGATTCAGGCCACTTTACCGGTGCCGGATCAAAGTTGAAATTTACCCCGTCCCGGCTCCGCGCCAACCAGAAAATAATCCCGCCTTCCGAATGAAATACATCGACGAGCAAAAGATATTCGCCCTTGAACTTCACCGCTCCCGGATTGAGGATAAAAAATGCCTTGCACGGTAAATCCTCTGCGGTAAGTATCGGATTGGCGCTATTCCGTACAAACATACCTTCCATGTTGCTTTTCACTTAAACACTTCTCCTTGTTGATTTCTGAGCCGCACAGCTTTCTCGTATGACCAGCTTCCCGCCTGAATTGACATAGATGCTGCTGTCCAGCAGGGGCTCGTTTTTTATAAGACGGTGCACCTGTTTCGCACAGATGTAACCGATTTCCCGGTTAGGAATGTCTATGGTGGTCAACGGCGGCGTGGTATAAGCTGACTGCGGATAATCATCGCAAGCTATAAGTGATACATCTTCCGGGACTTTCAAGCCCATGCCCCAGAGACCGTTAAGCGCTCCGGTGGCGAATTCGTTAGAAGTCGCAAAAATAGCCGAAATACGCTTATTCTCCTGCATCAGCTTGATCGCCGCCAGTTTGCCCCCCTCGTAGCCATAAGGAATAGGCATGGTCTTTTGCATGAACAGCCCTGCCGGATCTATGCCGGTTTCGGCAAACGCGGCTTTTACTCCTTCCAGACGACGTGCCTCGGTCGGACTGTCAGCTGGAGACTCTATTACGCCTATTTCTTTGTGTCCCAAGTCGATAAGATACCTTGCCGCGGTGTAGCCCACCTTGTAGTCGTCGATTTTCAGCAAGCGTTCATCAGATTTGCCGTTGTTGCTTATCAAACTGTAATAAGGGAAGTTCTGACGCTCCAGCTGTGTATAAAACTCGCTGGAATTATTGGCGCACATTATCACCACGCCGTCGATGCCGTTGCGCTTTAATACCCTCACTAGATCCGCGCTGTTCAGATAATCAACATTGCGCGCGAACAGACTGAGTTCAATGTTCTCCTCATTTGTATATCTGGCGACCCCTTCAAGGATCATCCCGAAAAAGTTTGAGGTGAAATCAAAAGGATGGTTCTCGTAATTCTGTACTAAAAGCCCTATGTTTATACAACGCTTATTGATTTTACGCGGCTTAAAGCCTTGAGCTTCCGCAGCTTTTTGTATCTTTGCCCGTAATTCCGGACTGATCTCCGGCGAATGATTCAAGGCTTTGCTTATCGTTGCCGGCGCTACACTCAAATCACGACCCAATGAGTATATCGTTGTTGCTTTCTTCTTCATATTTGCTTGTTTCTCCATGGTGTAACGAAATATTACGAAACAATGTAATTATAATAACGAAAGTCCTAAAAATCAAGAACGATTAACAAAAAAACAGAGAAAAGTCATAAATTCCGGTAATCAGAAAGGGACTGTTGGGGCATCATGGGTTCAAATAGCTCCGGATATCGGGGGCTTGAACTCATAGGAGAAGTGTTTCAAGAAGTATTAATGAATCTGCGAGCAAATCACTGAAGATCAACCTTTGTGCTCTTCGTGGTAATATTAAAATGTTAAGTTTTCAGATTAATAAAGTATATATGGCAGCTTTTATAAAACATTATTTTATCGATCCTCTCTGCTCAGATGTTGCAATATCCGCAGCAGAACATATAATATATAATGAAGGGTTAAGCGAAGTATTACAATGGTATTTCGCTGACGGCATTCTATATGTCCTTAACCAAAGAGGAGGAATGTATGATGATGACCAGAGAAGATGAAATCCGGGAAATCGTCGATCGTGAAACCCGCGCCTGGAGCACCCGCGACGTGGATTTATTGCTGAGTGTATTCCATCCCGACATGGTGTTGGCATCCCCGCCCACCGTTCACGCTCATGATCCGGTAGACTGGAATCTGGAAATGGGACGTTTCGATCCCCTCCGGTGGCGCAAGATGTTCATGGAGCTGTTTGAAACCCATGACCTTGTCCATAACGAACGGGAAATACTTAAGATTACCGTCTCCGAAGAGGAAGACGCCGCCATCGCGGTGGTCGACGTCGATACTTTGTGGCGGGATAAACTCCACGGGAAAGATCATCACTGGCTGGGGCGTTCATGCAAGATGTACACGCTTACCAAAGGTGAATGGAAAATGATCTCCCATACCGGATTGCTGGACTACTCCGACCTCGGACGCTGAACATATCAACGTCCGAATGTGGAGTTGGGAGATATTATTTTTCCGGACGGGAAGTTCCGACGTCCTCGAAATGCAGCGGGAATCCACATTTTGAGCTCAGTTGTTGTTGGAGCTCTTTTACGCTCAACTGATGCGTCGTTGTGCGTTTTTCCACTGTCATAGCGGCGGCGACTCCGGCGGCTTCCCCGGTCATGGCGGCGGTGGGGATAACCCGGGTAACATCCCAGGCGTCGCCCTCCGAGGACATGCAACGTCCGACGGCAAGGAGATTGTCAAGTCCGCGCGGCAATAACGAACGGTAGGGTATTTCCCATACATAACCGGATTTGCGCCAGTCCGCCACCATGCCGATGGAATCCTCGAATGACATCCATTCCATGCCGTCGTTCAGAGTGAATTCCCCGTCGATACGGCGTGACATGCGGAATTGAGCCATTGCCGGCAGGAACAACGGGAAGCGGTCTTTTCTATTATTTCTGCCGGATTCATAGCTTTCAGCCAAAAGCTCGCGGTATTTCTTTCTGCCTTTGCGGATAAAGCGGCTGACTTTTGCGCCGTCGATCCCCAGAAATTCCCCGGTTCTTTTATCGTTAGAGCAGCCGACGATGCGCATTTTTACATTTTCAGCCAGATCCCGCTGTCCCGGCTCATTGGCAACATGCTCAAGCGTCCATGCTGCGAGAGCGTTATCGCGCGTCGGACATTGCAATCCGGCATAGTGAGCCAGATCCGCGTCTCCAGTGGCGTCGATAAGGACTTTCGCGTTGAGCTTTCCAAAACCGCTTTTGTTGAAAACCTCAATTCCGGTGGCCAGGTTATTTTCGGTGAAAGTCCGGGTTACCGTGGTGTCATACCAGACGTCGACGCCTGATTCCTCCAGCAATTCATCCATCGCTAGAATAAATGACGCCGGATTGAATACTATTCTATAGCGTTTTTCTTCAATAGCGTTATTCTCTTTTTTCCAATTTTCCGGAATGTCCCCCGGACCGTACTTTAAGCTGGCGATAAGCAATTTTTCGGTCAGACCGAAAGTAACCTGAGTGCCGTAGCCGTCGCACAGCGGCAGATAGATGTAGACTAGTCCGGTGGTGGCAAGTCCCCCGGGATAAACGGTTTTCTCGATCAATGCGGTTTTTGAGCCACGGGCGGACGCCGCCAGCGCAGCGGCTACTCCGGCGATGCCGCCCCCGGCGACGATGACGTCATAATCTTTCTGGAAATTCATATTGTTAAACTCCTGATTTAATTTTGTCCACCGTGGTGGAAATATCCTTTAAAATAAATTCTCTTATATTGTCAGAATTATTTTTATCTCTAAGAACAGTAAAAGTTATCGCGCCGCTTAAGCTGTTACGCCTGTTCCATACCGGAATCCCCAGTTTGAGGGTGTCGGCGGGGGTAACGGGCGATTCGGCGACGCCGCTGACTTTTAGTTGTTCCAGCGCGGCGTCAAGAGCATCCCGGTTTTTCCATGCTTCGATGCCTTTGTACTCAAAGGGATGCTTCTGATAAATCTGCTGCGCGGCATCATGCGGCAAAAAAGCGAGAAACACCATGCCGCATACCGTCCAATAGGGATTTAATTCCATATTCGATGGATATTGTATTTCAGAATCTGTTCCTGACGGTATATGTATGGTTCCGAAAATATCGCCGCCTCTGAGCTCTGAATATATTAACGACGCTTCTGGATGTTTACGCTGAAGCTCCAATAAAGCACTTTCCAGATGTAATCTGCCCGCCCGCTGCTCCTGCGCCATATACAGCTCTTCAATTCCGCCACCGAGTATATAGCGCGATCCATCGGCTTTTGCCAGCATATTCTCTTTTATCATGGAGCCGGCAAGGTTATGCACGGTAGTCCTCTGCAAACCCATCCGATCCGCAAGCTCGTACAGCCTCAGCCCGTCCGGACTGGCTGACACCAACCGCAGTATCTCAAATGCTCTGGATAATGATTGTATCATAATCTCTTTTCGATTCAATAATATTGAATCATAATTTATTAATATTGAACTTTACTGTAAAATAATCAATGCAACAGTTGTTGTCAATGGGGAAAAGCATGAAATTTGTTTATTTTCGCGATAATCAGTTCCGGGAATAGCTTGCATTAGTGTTTTTATGTGGTTTATTTTATATCAATAACTCAGATCAGCCGCCGTATTCCCGGAAAGGTTGATTATGAAAACAAACAATAAAAAAGGGAGTTGAAAAATGAGAATGAAGCACACGGCACTTATGGCGGCACTGACTATCTTCTGTGGAACAACGCTTTTCGGGGCTGAAAGCCTGTTGAAAGGGAAATGGGGTTCATGGATTCAAGGAGATTTCCGTAAAGCCGGATCAGAAGTAAAAATCAATTCAGATAACAGCATTGACGTCAAAGTAAAGATACCGGAAGGCAAAAAAGGTTTGCACAATATTCAGCTCATCAAAAATGTCAATCTGGCAAAAGATAAGAAATACAAGCTGACCTTTGATTTGAGCTCCGATGTGGCAGGCGATATAAGTGCCAGCTATATTCTTTCAAAAGCTCCCTGGACGACATATGCGTCTGCAAAAATCAAAGTTACCTCTGACAAAAAGACTTATGAATGCGTAATCGCCCCCAAAGAATCCAAAGATGGTTATGGAGAGCCGCGTTCATTGCGTTTCTATTTGGCGAATCTTAATGGCGCCACTATCAACATCAGCAACATATCTTTGACTGAAATGGAATAATACTTGTAAGGCAAGTTTTTCAAGGACGTCCGTGCAAACGGACGTCCTTTTTTAATTATCAGGCTTCTGGCGCGGCTTCGGGCACGGTCTGCGCTTTCGCATTATCCTTGTTGACTTTACCCAGATAATCAGGCAGATCGATCCCCGCCATCTGCGCCACGTCATGAAGCGGAGGCAGACTCTGCATCATGCCGCTGAGGAAATTAGCGGTGGAGGTTTTGCCGTCAGCACCGGCATGACCGCCGTCCCAGACAGTAACCTTGTCGATCTTGATGTTTTTAATGGCTTCAGTCTGAAGTGCGACGATATCTTGAAGTTTCTCTATCAGCAACATTTTTGCGGCGGCATTGGAATCATCATTACACGCCGTGAATATTTCTTTGTAACCTTCACCCTTGGCTTTAAGTATCTGAAAATTACCTCTGGCTTCAGCATCGAGTCTGGCAAAAATGGCGTCAGCTTCACCTCTGGCTTCGCGACGGCGCTTCTCGGCTTCCGCCTCGGCGGCGATTTCCACACGCTGTTTTGCTATTTCGGCGGGCACGATGATTTCAGCGCGCTGTTTTTCTTTTTCCATTTCAACACGTGCTGTCTGAGCTTCTTTCTCGGCATGGAATTGCGCCACTTCGATCTGTGCGTCGGCTACTTTTCTCGCGGCTTCCGCGCGGCGGAACGCCTCGGCTTCCTG